>JAAYEN010000255.1 GCA_012728775.1 Tissierellia bacterium | reverse complement strand
GTTTAATGCCATTTACACAATAGTAAATAGAGGATTAGCCGATGATGTTATAGATGCTGCCCAAGGAGCAGGGTCAATGGGCGGTACTGTTATACATGCTAGGGGCTCGGGGATTTCTGAAAGACAAAAGGTGTTTTCAATAACTATAGAACCTGAAAAAGAAATAGTGATGATTTTATCTCCAGAGGATAAAACAGATGATATAGTAAATGCCATAAGAGATAAGATGAAAATAGATGAACCAGGTAAGGGAATAATTTATGTTACAAATGTAGCAAAAACTTACGGAATTTTAAGAAAATAAATTCATGCGTTTTTATTGTAAAAGTCGATAAAAACGCATTTTAATTTGTAAAAATTGACAGTAATTTATGGAGGTGTTACTATTATTTCGAATACATATATAAGGAGAAAACCTGTGGATAATCACTTTTATGATGAGGTTGAAAAAATAACCAAGGAATTAGTATCTATAGAAAGTATAGTGAAAAATGGATCTGAAAGTAGTGTGGCTAGATATATTTATGATTACTATCAAGAACTCGACTATTTTAAAGAAAATCCAGAGTTATTGATTTTTCAAAAGACAAAGGACGACCAAGTAGATAGGCATAATACTATTTGTATGTTAAAAGGAAAGAAAGAAAACTCAAGGGAAACTGTGGTTCTAATGGGGCATATCGATACAGTAGGTGTGGAAGATTTTAGTTACATAAAGGATTATGCCTTTTCCCCTGATGAATTGATAGAAAAATTAAAATTGGAAAATCTAGATTCCATAACTCAAAAGGATATCCAGTCGGGAGATTATATGTTTGGACGAGGAGTATTAGATATGAAATCCGGAGTAGCTGTTCAGATGTCTATAATGAAATATTTCAGCGAAAACTTAGATAAACTAAAGGGAAATATTATTGCAATAGCAGAATGCGATGAGGAAGGAAGCTCCCATGGAATTATTTCTGCATTGGATATACTAAATTCTTGGAAAATAGAGCATGAACTAGAATATATAGTAGCTATAAATTCAGATTTTACTACTCCCATGTATGAAGGGGATGAAAATAGATATGTTTATTTAGGAACCGTAGGAAAACTTCTACCTTCTTTTTACATTGCAGGAGTAGAGACTCATGTGGGGAAGGCTTTTGGAGGATTGGATCCTAATATGATTGCATCTGAAATAAATAAAAATTTGAACTTAAATACTAATTATTGTGATGTAGGTCAAGGAGAAACTACTTTGCCACCTGTATGTTTACAGCTTAGGGATTTAAAGCCAGAATATAATGTTCAAACCCCTATGGCGGCAAATTCTTTTTTCAATTATTCTACACATTCTGCTAGCCCCTTAGACGTAATAGAAAAAATGCGAATCTTAGCGAAGAACTCCGTAGATTCAGTGTTAACATATATAGACAAAGAATATAAAAAATGGTGCGAATTATCGAATTCCCAGTACTCTAAACTAGAATGGAACGTGGGAGTTTATACCTGGAATGAATACGAAAAAAATTTAATCCGCGAATATGGTGGAAAATATATAGATTACATAGAAGAATTTAAAAAAAATTTAGATTTTAAGTATCCTGAAATGAGCATTACGGATTTTTCTTTGAAAATAATCCATGAAGCTTACAGTAAATTTAGTAAAGGAGATGACCCTGCAGTAATCATTTATTACGGATCTCCTTATTATCAAAATGTTGAAATTTTAGGAAAAGACGAAAGGGAAATTAGGATAATCCAAAGTATAAAAGAAACAATTTCTAGAGCTTCAGATTTTACTGATGATAAGATCCTACTTAAATACTTTTATCCTTATATTTCTGACAGCAGTTTTATGTTTATGCCTATGGAAGATTCGGGTATTAAATCTTTTGAAGAGAATTTTCCTTCATGGGGAATAAAATACACCCATCCAGTGGAAAAAATAAGAAAAATTTCCATGCCAGTAATAAATATTGGAACTTTTGGAAATGATGGGCACAAGTTTACGGAGAGAGTACACAAAGGATACACTTTTGACATATTGCCAAAATTAATTTTGGGATTTTTAGATGCCCTTCTATAGTGAATACAGGCTGTTAACTTGACATAGTGTAAGAATTAATCTAAAATTAGTATAGATAAAATATAATAATTAAAATTTTCGAATTAATCTTAGGGGGAAGTATGAAAGTTTTTATTTTTGACATGGACGGAACATTTGTAGATTCCATGGATTATTGGAATAATTTAATGTTTAATTATTTAGAATCCAAAGACGTAATTCCTGAGGATACCTTGATGACAGATATTTTAAGTCTGACTTTGCATGATGGAATTGAATATACTAAAGATAAATATTCTTTAAGGGAATCTGTAGATGAAATCTTAGATGAGATGAGAGCATTAATAGGTTACAATTATAAGAACACTTTTAACCTTGACCCTGCAACGATAGAAATTTTTCGCCATTTAAAAAAGGCAAAGAAAAAAGTGGTTTTAGCCACTGCCACTGAGAGATCTTTGGTTGATATTGTATTAGATAGATTTGATTTGAAAAAATACTTAGATTTGGAAATAGTAAGTGACGAGGTAAATCTTCATAAAAACGATCCCCAATATTTTTTAGATATTGGAAAGCACTTTGGAGCTAGTGGTGAAGAGTGTTCTGTTATAGAAGATTCCCTATATGCTATAAAATCAGCTAATAAAGCGGGTATGGAAACTGTTGGAATAATTGCTCAAACACCTCCAGCCCATATTGAAATAATAAAAGAACTTTCTGTAGTTTCAGGAAATAATTTGACGGAGGTAAAGGATTACTTTCTATCTCGATGAAAAAGAAAAGAATAAGTAAAAAAAAGAGCAGAATCAAAACCAAACGAAGTCTTTTCATTTTATTTGTCCTATTGATTATGGCTTTTATATTTTTGAGAAAAGAAGATATAGAGCATAATAATGAGAGGATTAGTACAGTTAGCTTCGTAAGGGGAGTTGACGTCTCGCGTTATCAAGGAGATGTAGACTTTAAAAGATTATACGAACAAAATATTCGCTTTGCCTTTATTAAATTTACTGAAGGCAAAGATTATATTGACCCCAACTTTCAAACTTATTGGAATGACTCCTACAATTGGAATGTAAAAAGAGGTGCATATCACTTTTATCGATTTGAGGTAAGTGGTGCTGAACAAGGTAAATTTTACATAGATAATATGGGTCATCTTAATGATGAAGATCTTCCTCCAGCTATTGATGTGGAATTTTATGGAGATTATGTGAGAAAACCTGCACCTAAAGAAGAAGTAAAACGCGAACTTAGAATTATGGTGGATATGCTTAGGGATAAGTACAATAAAAACCCTATAATTTATTGCAACCGATATGTCTACAATAAATATTTAGAAGAAGACTTTGAAGACGTAGATATATGGTATAGATATATTGGAGATGGAATCCCACAGTTACCAGGAGATAGGCAGTGGACTTTTTGGCAATTTGACGATTCAGCTAAGTTAGAAGGATATGGCGGACCAGGTGCCAATGAATTTATAGATTTAAATTATTTTTACGGAGATATGGAAGATTTAAATAATTATGGTAGAGACGAAAATGATTAAAGGCGTCGTTAAAGGTTCCCTTTCTGATGCGGAATTGATAATAGATGAAAGTATAATTGCAAAGCCCATAGAGGTTATAGAGCGTAGTATAGTTAAGTCCTATAGGAAATACTTATGGGTCAAATTTATAAAAGCCATTAAAGAATACCAATTGATTCAGCCAGGAGATAAAGTGGCAGTAGCCATCTCTGGAGGTAAAGATAGCCTACTTTTGGCAAAGTTATTTCAAGAATTGCACAAATATTCTACTTTTGAATTTGACGTAGAATATATTGCTATGGACCCTGGATATAATGAAGATGTTAGAAATCATTTGGAATCTATGTTAAAGCATTTAGAAATACCTACAACAATTTATAAAAGTGATGTTTTTGAAGTAGCGGAATTTTTAGATGGAGTTAAACCTTGCTATATGTGTGCAAGGATGAGAAGAGGAGCATTATATGCTAAGGCTCAAGAATTAGGCTGTAATAAATTAGCTTTGGGACATCATTTTGACGATGTCATAGAGACAATATTACTTAATGTTTTATGTTCAGGCAATTATAAAACTATGATGCCGAAACTTAAAGCTGAAAATTTTGAAAATATGGAATTAATTCGGCCTTTGTATCTAATAGATGAAGAATCCATAATTAGGTTTTCGCAAAACGCTGGAATCCAACCTTTGAATTGTGCTTGTAGAATAGCAGAAAAGCATGAGGGTAAACGCTCAGAAATAAAAGATTTAATTAAGAATTTAGAGGGAGATTTCACAAATGTAAGGGAATCTATATTTAAATCTGCAGAAAATATAGATTTAGGTGCGATAATTGGATACAAAAAAGATGGAGAAAAAATAAATTTTTTAGATAATTATTAAATATAAAAGATAAGAGGTGTATATGAAGTTAGTTTCATGGAATGTAAACGGTTTAAGAGCAGCTATGACGAAGGGGTTCATGGACTATTTTTCTGAAATTGATGCAGACATTTTTGCCCT
>JAAYEN010000335.1 GCA_012728775.1 Tissierellia bacterium | reverse complement strand
AAGTCAATTAGCTGCACAAATGGCTAAAGATGCTAATAAGAAAAAAGAAGATAAAATAAAAGAGCTACAAGAGTTTATCAGAAGATTCTCTGCAAATAAATCAAAATCCAAACAAGCTACTAGTAGAAAGAAATTACTAGACAAAATTGAACTAGATGACATTTCACCTTCTAGTAGAAGATATCCCTTTATTGGATTTGAAATTGGTAGAACTATTGGAAAAGATATTTTAGAAGTGACAAATCTTTCTAAGACATTAGATGGAGTAGAATTACTAAAAGACGTATCTTTTAGGATAGACCCTTACGACAAAGTAGGATTTATTGGAAATGAACTAGCTATTACGACTTTGTTTGAAATTCTATCAGGAGAAATGGAGCCTGATAGCGGTGAAGTGAAATGGGGAGTTACTACTACTTTATCCTATATGCCTAAGGATAATGCTATGTTTTTTGACAAGGACCTGAATCTTATTGACTGGTTGAGACAATATTCTGAAGAACAGTCTGAAAGTTATATAAGAGGATTTTTAGGCAGAATGTTATTTTCCAAAGATGAAGCTTTAAAACCATCAGATGTACTTTCTGGAGGAGAAAAGGTACGTATGATGTTATCCAAGATGATGCTATCAGACTCAAACACAATTATTTTAGACCAACCAACGAATCACTTGGATTTGGAGTCTATAATCAGTGTGAATAATGGTGTTATTGCTTTTAAAGGAAATGTATTATTTTCTTCTCACGATACCGAGTTTATGGATAGTATCGCTAATAAAATTATAAAAATCGATGAAAATGGCGCTACCACTTACGATATGAAATATGAAGAGTATATAGAAAAGTATATTGAAAAATAAAAATTAATCCTCAAAGAAAAAACTAAGGGAGATTGAAATTTCGCCCTTAGTTTTTTTAATCTACATATTTAAGATGTTTTTTCCTGTTCTTTCATTAGCATTGCATGGTAAATACCTTCTTTAGCTACTAGTTCGTCGTGGGTGCCTCTTTCTACTATATCTCCATAACTTAAGACAATTATTTCGTCTGAATCTTTTATGGTAGATAGTCTGTGGGCTATTACGAAAGTGGTTCTGCCTTCTTTTAGTTTGTTTAAACCGATTTGTATAAACTGTTCAGTTTCAGAGTCTATTGAGGAGGTAGCTTCGTCTAGAACTAGAATTTTCGGATCTTTTATAATAGCTCTTGCGAAAGTGATAATTTGCTTCTCTCCTTGGGACAGGGTACTTCCACCTTCTGTAAATACTGAGTCTAGTCCCTCTGGTAAAGTTGCGAGAAGATTTTCGCCGCCTACGCTTATAAGCGCCTCTTTAATTTCTTCGTCTTTGTATTCTAGTCCGAGAGTTATATTGTCTCTAAGTGTTCCTTCGTATATAAAAGGTTCTTGTAAAACGATGCTCATATTGGATCTTAAATCGTTTAAAGAATAATCATCTGCTATTTTTCCATCGAATAGCACTTCTCCTTTTTGCTCTTTATAAAATCTAAATAAGAGATTTATTATAGAGCTTTTTCCACTTCCAGTTTGTCCAACTAGAGCTATTGTATTTCCATTTGGAACTTTAAAGCTGATATTTTTTAAAACATAGTCTTCGTCTTTATAATAAAAGGATACATTTCTAAATTCCACATCTCCGTGTATTTCTTCGTGGGTATCTTGTATAGTAATTTCTTCTTCCATATCAAAAATTTCAAAGATGTGATCAGCTGCTGCTAAACTTCTTTCAATTTCTCTTAGCCTTTGGATAATATGTTGGGTTGAGTGATAAATTCTCTGGGTGTAGTCTAGTAATATATACATCAGACCTACTGTAAATCCAGGTAAATTTCTTTGGTTAGCAATTCCAAATACTAACAGGATTACTAAAACGTTGAAGTTTGATAGAGTTTGGGTAGCGTTAAAACTGGTGAAAGAATCTAGCCATTCGATTTGGACTCCTGATTTAAAGTTTTCTTCACTGATTATTGAAAATTCTTTAAAGACGCCATCTTCAACATTTGAAGTTTTAATAACTTCCATTCCTTTT
>JAAYEN010000165.1 GCA_012728775.1 Tissierellia bacterium | reverse complement strand
ACATATACCTTTTGGAAGTATTTCTGAAGAGTTTAAAATGAAATCAATAACTTGCACAGCTCCATCCAAGACGTTTAATATAGCTGGACTTCACAATGCATATTGCATTATCCATGATAAAAGCATGATGGAAAAATATAGGAAAGAGCTTAAATTACTAGATTTAAACAGAAATAATACATTTAGTACAGTAATTGCACCAGTTTTATATAATAATGGGAAGGAATGGCTGGATGAATTATTAAATTACCTAAAAGCCAATATGGATTTCGTTTGCAATTATGTTTCGGAAAACTTTGAAAAAATTAAAACCGGTGAAATTGAAGGGACTTATCTAATGTTACTGGATTGTAGAGAGCTAGAATTGAACTCGGATGAATTGGATAATTTATTCGTAGATGCTGGAATAGCTCTAGATAGTGGGCATTGGTTCGGAGAAAATGGCAAAGGATTCATGAGATTAAATTTAGCTTGTCCACGTTCAATGTTAGAAACAGCACTAGAGAAGTTGAAAGAAGCCATAGAAAAATAAAATAAGAAATACACTTTTAGCATTTATTGCAAAATTGTGAGATTGTCAAAAAAGGTCTCCATATCATTCTTTTTAGAGTACCCTCGGGGCGCCGGACCATAAACGCTCGAAAAAGAATGATATTCCGATCTTAATAAGGCGTTTGTCATCTCTCTGACACTTTAGCATTTATTGCATAAGTGTATTTTTTAATATTAACTAAGAAAAATTGCAAAAACACTTGGAACTGTAATTTTTAATGGGATTGGAATTAATCTATATTAGTGAGAATATATTTTATGATAAACTATCTAAACTTTTTTATTGGGTAACTAATTAATAACCGAAAATCCATTTTTACAATTTCTAAAATTTTCAATTTGAAATTATTGATACTTTTTTGTTAAGTATTTTTCTAATTTTAGAAAAATATGATACAATATTAATGTTATTGAAAAAATTAACAATATTATAATTAGTTATCAAATAAATATATGAAATAAAAATAAGATAGGAGTAAAAAATGTCCCAAAGAAATAATCAATCTGTAGAGCGTGCTTTTAAAATTCTAGAAACTATTGCATCCAATGAAGGGATTGGAGTTTCTGATATAGCAAGAGAGGTGGAGTTAAATAAATCTACTGCCTTTGGTCTAATAAAAACTTTGGATAATTTAGGTTATATTTTTAAAAATGAAGATACTGATAAATATCAGCTTACTTATAAAATTAGGAATTTAGCAGAAGAAGGTGCTGATGGCCACGAAATACTTAGTTATGCAAAACCATATTTGAATAAATTATCTGAAAAATATGGAGAGATTATTCACTTTGTAGCAGCTTCGGAAGAAGCGGTATTTTATTTGGAAAAAATAGAATCTACTAAAGCCATTAGAGTTTATACAGGGATAGGTTCTTCAATGCCTATGTATTGCACTGGAGTAGGAAAAGCAATATTATCAACTAGAAGCGAAGAGGAAGTAAGAGAGTATGCTAAAAATGTAGGATTAGAAAAAATAACAGGAAATACTATTACAGATATAGAAGAGTTGATAAAGGATTTAAAACTAACGAAAAAAAGAGGATATGGCATAGATGATGGAGAAAACCAAGAAGAGCTATATTGTATAGGAGTTCCTATAAAAAATAAAAAAGGTGAAGGTGTCTATGCTTTAAGTATAAGTATGCCAAAATTCAGAAAAGATCAATATGATTTTGACGAATTAATTGCAGATTTACTTTATGCTAAAGAGGGAATTGAGAAATTTTATTAACTTATATAACTATATTGTTTAATAATTAGGATCTGAGAAATCAGGTCTTTTTT
>JAAYEN010000171.1 GCA_012728775.1 Tissierellia bacterium | reverse complement strand
TCCCATATCGTTATTAATCCCTTATCGCTTATAGTCTCATAAATATTGCTTTCCGTTTCGTTATCAGATTTGAAACTTGATGAGCCTTCCTTTCCATCTTTTGTTCTCGTCGTCTTTCCTTTGTTATAAATATTTCCACTAATGTAGTACTCGATTATTTTGTCTGTAGTTATATAAAATTGAACATCTCCGGAAAAGCCTTTATCCCCCGTTTCTAAATTTGCCGATTCTATAGATTTTATTGTATTGTCTTCAACTTTAGCATCTACCAAAAGTTTTAAACTATAATCCTCATCGATAAAAATATCTTTAGTAAAGGAGATAGGACCATTTATGACTTCATCTCCTATTGGGTTAATATTGTTTTCAAAATATCCAAGATACATTCCTCTGTCCTGCCATGAAAATACCCTGACATCGTCTGAATCGTTATCGAATGAATATACAAAAGTATTACTTTGGGGATTAATTGAAATCATGCTTTTTCTTTTATCGTTGGTTTCTATGTAAATTACATTTTTTACAAATTCACTTTCTTTGTAGGTTCCAAATTCTATAATTGGACCTCCTCTGTGAATCATATATGTATGGTCTTCACTATTGAAAACAAAATATAGGGGATACCACGTTTTGGGGTAAGGTTTTCCGCTATAATCTGAAACCTGTTGACTGAAATATGTACCATGAACATCAATTTTTAAATTTTTCATCCTATCTTGATGTCTTTTTTCGCCATAAAAAAATAGCAAAAATAAAATAATTATTCCAATCAAAATCATTCTTTCATAAGTTCTTAAAATTTTTAAAATTTTCCCCATATATTCCTCCATATTTATTATTTTCCATTTATTATTATTTCTACCAAATACATTAAATCTTCCACTTCAATTTCTCCATTTAATTTAAATCTAATTCCTTCAATTTCCCAAATTGCAAAATTCCTATTCTCTATTTCATTGCCTACAATCAACATAATTTCATAGTTATTAACGTATTCTACTCTAAAATCATGATATTCATTGTCAACTGACATACTCTCACTTACATTTGTACCACCATATGTTAAGTGAATTATTTTACCATCGCTATTTTTTAGACTTACAATTTTTACAACTTTTAAATCTTCTATATCAACTATCTCATATTCTTCTGGTATTATTCCTAAATCAAATTCTTTTCTTTCTTTAACTGTATAATCTGGTGCAAATTGAAATCTCGTATGGTCATCAAACCACTCTATAGTATTTTCTACTCTCGCCCTTACGTCTTCGTTAAAAATGAATAGTGTAGTTAGTATTCCCATGATTACTAGAATTAACATAGCAGCTCGTTTAGTATAGAAAAAGAATTTTTTAAAGTAAGTTTTTCTATTATCTTTTTTAAATAATTCTTTTATTTGGTTTTGAAATCCTATTGATGGATAAAATTCTTCTGAGGAGGTGGAGTTTATTTCAGATTTTAGTTCTTTTATTATGGCTTTTTTTAACAATTTTTCAAATTCATTATCAATAATTTCTACCATTTTCTCCCTCCTCGTATAGTTTTTTTAATTTTTGTTTGCCTCGATATATTTTTGTGGATACGTGTTTAGGAGTGAGTCCTATTTGTTCTCCTATTTCATTTAGGCTCATATTTTCTATATATTTCATAATTAAAATCTGTTTTGTAACTTCGTCTAAATTTCTAAAAAGCTTTTGCAGCTTTTCAATTTCATCATTTAGTATGATTTTTTCTTCTATGGATTTTTCATTATTTTCTACATATATTTCTACTTCTTCCATGGGTATGTCTGAATATTTTTTGTCCTTTCTGAGTTCATCTATGCATTTATTTCTTAGAATTACTGTAGCGGATTTTTTCATTTCTGTTTCTGTTAGAGTTAGGTACTTATCTTTGTTATTAAGCATAGAAATTATCGCCTCATGGACTGCGTCTTCTGATGCGGACTTTTCTTTTAAAAAATTAAATGCGTAATTGAGTAGATAGTTTTTATATTTATTGTAAAATTCTTCTACTTTAAGTTTTTCTTCTTGTGTATCCACCATGGAAAGATATATTCCTAGCATTTTGCCTCCTAGTTTCGAATACATCTAATATGTTATCATAAATTTGTACTCAAAACTATTTTCTTCCCTTATATTTATATAACGTTTGAAAATGTAAAATGACTACAGAGATTTATAGAAATTTTTATTTTGTAATTTAAATCTAGCGCATTGTAAAATCTATGTAAAGAAATATTAGCTTTTGTAAAATTTTCTTTACATTCCCTCCAATCCATAGTATAATTATCAACTAATAATAAGCAAGTTACTTAACTTGTGTAAAAAAGGAGGGGTTTTGATGAAGATAGTAGATTTAAGTTTAAAAGTCAAGGAAGATGGTTTAGATGTTGTCACTACTAAATGTGATCCTATGAATGCTGTAATTCCTAAGATAATTTCAGACTTAGATGGTATTGTGTTTGATGTGTCTGGCTTGAGTGATGAAAAAATTACGGAAAATCATATAGATCTTAATAAAGTGGAAGAAAATTCTTTTATAGTATTTTTCACTGGATACAAGGAAAAAACTGATTTTTCGCCTGAATTGTCTATGACTTTGTTATGCGAATTAATTGACCGTAAGGTTAAAGCGATTGGCATGGATTTTCCAATTCTTCAAGATTATTTTGAAAGCCCTACCAAAGATCTTTTCTCTAATTCAGAAATATTTTTTGTAGAAAATTTAGATAATCTTGACAGAGTTTTGGAAGTTTCCGATAATTTTGTTGCAAGTATATATTTAGAACATAATATCGAAGAGGATAATACATGTAGAATCGTAGCAAGAGCATCGTAAAAAATTAGACCTGAAAGATTTTTTCTTTCAGGTCTTTTTTATTTTAGCTTATGAATAAATAATCCAGATCTAAGTTTTGGTTCAAACCATGTGGACTTAGGTGGCATATTCTCTCCTGAGTCCGCCACAGCTATGAGTTCTTCGATAGAGGTAGGATACATGGAAAATGCTAGTTTCATATCTGTTTTGCATCTATTTTCCAATTCTTTCAATCCTCTAATTCCTCCGACAAAATCTATTCTAGAATTGGTCCTAGGATCGTCAATTCCTAGAATGGGTTTTAAAACCAAGTCTTGTAATATGGAAGCGTCCAAAGATGATACAATATCTCCTTGAGTAATTTTATCTTTTAATTTTAATCTATACCATTTCTCCTCTAGGAAAAGTCCAAAATTTCCTTTTTCTTCAGGTGAATAAGGACTGAAAGGTGCTTCTTCTACTTGAAAGTTTTCTTCTAATTTTTCTAAAAATTCCTTATTATTAAGTCCGTTTAAATCCTTTACTACTCTATTATAGTCGAAGATTTTTGTAACTTCCATGGGGAATAATACAGCCAAGAAATGATTATATTCTTCGTTCCCTGTGTAATTTGGATTTTCTTTTCTTCTCATCTGGGCTACTTTCGCCGCTGATGCACTTCTGTGGTGACCATCTGCGATATATAGATTTTCTACTTTTGAAAATTCTTCTTTTAACTCTTCAATTATTTCCTCATCTTTTATAGTCCAAACTCTATGAGTAATGCCGTCATCTGATATGAAATCTACTTCTGGAGTTTTTGAAGCTTCCCTTTGGATAATCTCTTGAATTTTTTCCCTGGATTTATACACCATAAATATGGGTCCTGTATGGGCATCTAGGGCATCTATATGTTTTATTCTGTCTGCTTCTTTATGGCTTATGGTATTTTCGTGTTTCTTAATGGTTTCATCTAAATACTCGTCCACTGATGTGCAGCATACGAATCCTGTTTGACTGCGTCCATTCATAATCAATTCGTAGATATAAAAACCGGGGTTTTCGTCTTGAGCCAGATAACTGCTTTCCAATTTCTCCATATTTTCTTTGGCTTTTTCATATACTGCTTCAGATTTAGGATCTGTCCCCTCTGGCATAGTCGCCAAAGGTAAGTCCACTGCCAAAAAGCTTGCATCGTCTTTTTCTATTATTTTTCTTGCTTCTTCCACATTGTAAACGTCATAGGGAAGAGCTGCTACTCTACTAGAAAATTCAGTTTTAGGTCTAAGTCCTGGAAATGGTATTACTTTTGCCATATCAATCTCCTAATTTATCAAGCGTACTTTTACTACACCTTCAATTTTATTAAGCTTTTCTAAAAGTTCTTCTGTTACATGTCCATCTATATCTACCATAGTGTATGCCCAACCGTTTTTATGTTTGTTAGCGAGTTCTGCGATATTTATATTTTCACTTGCAAAAATGGCTGTAATTTGGCCTAGCATATTTGGAATGTTTCTGTGGTTTACTGTAATCCTATGGTCTTTTCTACAAGGTCCCATGTCGATATTGGGAAAATTCACAGAATTTTTTATATTTCCATTTTCTAAATAGTCCATCATTTGGATTACTACCATTTTCGCTGAATTTTCTTCGCTTTCAGGAGTTGACGCTCCCAAGTGAGGAATATTTACAGTATTAGTAAGATCTAAACTTTCTTGACATGGAAAATCACAAATATATTTTTCCACTTGTTTTTCTTCTATGGCTACTTTTAAATCTTCTAAATTTACCAATTCTCCTCTAGCGAAATTCATTAATCGAAGTCCTGGTTTTCCAAGGTCGAATAATTCTTT
>JAAYEN010000242.1 GCA_012728775.1 Tissierellia bacterium | reverse complement strand
TGTAATAGATATTCCTACTGCCATCGCAATAATAAATGATTTTAAATATGAAAGAAACTGGAACTTTAGAAGTCTATTTATAGATTTCATTTCTTGCCTCCTTTTCAGTTAATAAAACGAACAAGTCTTGTAAGGGAATGGATTTTAATTCGACATTATTCGCTTTCAAGCTCATTCTCTCTTCATCAGTTAAAGTGTCATAAATGGAAATTATTTTCATTCCACCGATGGATTTTTCGTCTATGATATTTTTAGATTTAAGAATGTTTGATAAGATATTTTCATTTCCAGATGCAACTATGGCTTTTTCTTGGAGAGTAGAAATTTCTTCTTGTAAAATAAATTGGTTATTTTCTAAAATCATAACTTCTTCAAAAATCTTTTCCACTTCGTCAATAATATGAGTGGAGATAATGCAATATCTTTCTCTTTCTTCCATATCTTCCATTAATATTTCGTAGAATTTATAGCGGTTATTAGCATCTAGTCCTGTGGAAGGTTCGTCAAAAAATACTACTTTTGTATTAGCAGCTAAACCCAAAATCAATGCTACTAGATTTTTATTTCCTTCAGATAGTTTGCTGTATTTTGTTTTTAGGTTTAATTCGAATTCTTGAACCAATTTGTTCTTATAATCTTCATCCCAATTAGGAAGCATTATAGCAGCCCATTTGTAAATAGAATTTACACTTTCAGAATCGAAGGTGGAAGGAATCATTTTACTATGCACTAGAATAATATCTTCTACCACATCTTGGTTTTCTTTAATTAACTCACTTTCCAAAGTAGCAAATCCATCGTATTTTACAATTAAATTTGATAGAATTCTTAGAAGAGTAGTTTTTCCAGCACCGTTTCGACCTAATAAACCGTAAATTTTTCCTTTTTCTAAAGTAGTTGATATATTATTTAGAACTAGTTTATCTTTGTAAGATTTAGAAATATTTTTTAATTCAATCATGGTCCTCCTCCTTTTCTAGCTTTTTAATTTCGTCAATTAATTTATCTGTGGGTATATTTAGCCTTTTAATTTCTTTTATCAACTCAGGAATTCTAGTATTGAAAAATTCCTTTTGTCTTTTATTGCTGATTTTTTCTAATGCATCATCTGCCACATACATGCCCATACCTCTCTTTTTATATAAGATTTCTTCATCTACTAATAAATTTAATCCCTTCCTCGCCGTAGCAGGATTTATTTGATACACTTTTTGAAAATCATTTGTAGAAGGAGTTTGGTCTCCAGGCTTTAACAAACCGTCTAAAATCTGATTTTCTATAGCATCTGCTACTTGTACGAAAATAGGTTTATCTTGATTAAATTGCATATTTACCTCCTTTTATATAACTAATTAGTTAATCACTCAAGTAACTAACTAAACAATACAATACTTTTTAAATTATGTCAACTGTTTTTTTAAAAATTTTTTATTTTAAATTATAGAACGACTGACCCTTAGAAAATGAACTTAAAATGGGGTTTTTAGCAATAAGGTTTCAAGGAATCTTACATTAAATTTACAAGGATTAAAAATAATCGTAACATTTCAAAAGAAAATATTTGATATAATAAAATTAAAGAAACTGGGAGGTGGAGAGTGGATAATTTTCCTGGTGGCATTAGATTAACACATATAGAATTTTCGGATATTATTTGTGTAATGAATCAGATGATGTCGGTCTTAGGGTCTTTAATTACAAATGCAAGATATGGCTTACGCACTGCTTTTGTAGTGCTCAGAGCGATGACAAACACTTTATTAACAGAATCTGCACTACTTTTGTAGTGCTATTTTTATGTTTACAGTTAGGAGTTTTAGATGAAAGAACAATTTTTGCATAAAAAGATTAGAAGGGGTTGGATTGTCGTAAATAAGATTAGTGGTGCCCATAGTCATTTTAAAAGTGAGTATGGTTGCTATCTTATTATTAAATTTTTAAAGGCAGGAATTTATCCAGATAATAGTTATTTGCAAGTGAGTTATGATCGTTTAAAGACGCCAAAAGAAAAAAAGGACAGCTACTATAACAGAAGTTTTAATAGAAGAGTCCTTTGTTAAAATAAATTTATTCAATTTTAGTGTGAGGAATTAAAATAAATTTTTAAGAGGAAGGTAATTCATCTACTTTCCTCTTAAAAAATAGTGCCATTATAAATATTGAAATAGCCAGTGCAGCTCCAAATTCCGTAAGTAAATAGGGTGTAATACTAGTGTTTTCGATTAAAGGGTTTAAATCATTTAGAAGAGAGTTATGAACTGTATGAAAAATTATTGCAGTCCACAAACTGCCGGATTTTATATAAAGCCAATTAATTATTGTATTTGCGCTCATTATCGCAACGGTAAAGAAAAATAATGCGTACCAAATTGGAGTGGCTCCGTTGTTGTAATTTCCCATAATGAGTAAAGGATAATGGAACATAGCCCAGACGATTCCGGTAATCATTGAGGCTTTTTCAAAACTCATCTTTTTATAAAGATTTTTCATTAAGAATCCACGCCAGCCTATTTCCTCTCCCAAAACTTGAAATACTACTCCAAACAATCCTACAGTAGGAATCATTAGTAATCCAATGGGACCTAGTTTTTCAATTTCTTCTGTATTTATTTTTGCAAATCCCAACAGAATCGTTAGCAAATATGACCCGACAATGTATAACATAGGAGTTAGATAACTAACAAATTGCCATTTTGTATCTTTCCATTTCCAGCCAAATCCACGGAGATTTTTTTCAAATATTAAATTAATTATAAGGCTTGTTACTGCAGGAGAAAAAATTAAAACGACAGCATAAGGTATATTTTCTTCAATTTTTCCGCCATTTTTTATGATAAGAATATTAAAAGTTACGCTTACCAAAGTCATTACCAATAAGAAAAGAATAATTTTTTTCCAATCCTTATCTTTCCACACGTTTTCT
>JAAYEN010000063.1 GCA_012728775.1 Tissierellia bacterium | reverse complement strand
ATCAGAGATTTAAGAGTGTATACAGATAGCTTATTTGGAAATGTATATCATTACAGAGATAGTTCTAACTTAGAATGTGATGCCGTTGTCCACTTAAGAAATGGAAATTATGGATTAATTGAAATCAAATTAGGTGGAGATTCTCACATAGAAGCTGGTGCAAAAACATTACTAAACTTAGTCTCTAAAATTGACTTTGATAGAATGAAAGAGCCTTCATTTTTAATGGTTTTATGTGGAATAGCTCCCTTTGCATATAAAAGGAAGGATGGCGTTTTAGTTGTCCCAATTTCCTGCTTAAAATATTAAGTTATCCTAAGTTTAAGGTGATTAAGATTCTTTTATATGTGATCTAAATTAATGATTGAATAGATGAGTTTGAAGACAGAAAAATGGAATCTGTTAGGAATCTTTGATACTTAAGTGGTGCTATTTCTTTAAAAACAAAGAGTAATACGCGTAAAAACAACCATTTATTTACAAATGTGACTACTAATAATCCCTATAAATAGCCATCTAAAGTTTTTTATCAAGGAATATGAATGGTAAAATAATGAAGACTCGAAGAAAATTTACATCGTCGAGTCTTTTTGGATTATTTATAGATACTTTTTATAATATTATGGGCTGTTTGTTTTATTACTCTTGCAGAATTATTTCTCAAAATAACACCAGAGATTAATACTCCATGGATATGAAAGCTTCTCATTTCGCCATATTTTGGAGAAATTGAAACAAGGGTATTTGGCATAACAGTAAAACCTCCATAATCATCTATTTGAACATATCTTTTATTAATTAGTTTTCCTAGAAAACTTTTATCTAAATCTAAAGATTTCATAGAAAGGTCCTGACCAGTTGCATTTAAAACCCAGTCTACTTTTTTCTTAACTGATCTCATATCATTTTCTTCAGATAACAGATAGAATCTTTCTTCATTTTCACTATATTTTACATCCTCTATATCTTCTAAAAACTCTAGAACTCCAGATTCTCCTGCATCTACTAAAATTTCTCCAGTAGGAGGGGGAAGAGGACCTGCAAATACTTGTATGATATTCTCATATTTTTCTTTGTATTTTTCCTTATCCGTTTTATTAAACTTAAGCCACGCATAGTTGAATTCATCAGTAGTATCAGCTAAATAACTCTGAGCTACAATTAGTTCCTCATTTTTTTCTAAGGATAACTTCATTCCTTCAAGACCGTTGACATATTTTTTTAATAGAAATTCAAAATTGATTTTAAGATTTTTTGCATCATTTTTAATCAAATTATCAAAATCTTCAAAGGAGATGTGGTCATTATTTTTTTTGGACCTATCCTTTAAATTTTTTAGTGTAAGATTTTCTCTTTTTACTTTAATGGCATCCATACGCATAGTGGGTATGAAATTTCCTCTAGAAAACATGTAAATTTTCTTAGGATTGATTTCCCGAATAAGATATCTACCAATATCTACTGCAGAAAGACTAGTTCCTATAATGCAAACCACATCATCTTCTTCTATATCTTTTAACTTTTCTCTAGCAGGGTAAATTTCGTCAATATAATTTTTAGTGTTTTCTAAATTATAGAAGTCCAAATTGTGGAGTTCTCCTGCACAAAGGTGAACTCTGTCGTAAAGTTTTTTCCCGGAAGTTGTCTCAAGTTCCCATTTGTTATCATTTTCTATGAAAGTCAAATCCAAAACCTCTTCGTAAAAAACATTAGCACCGAAATTATTTAAACTTTCTTCAAGTCTAATGCTAGTGTATTTTCCAAATAAATTTCTAGGAACATAATCTTCATCCGTAATTCTATTTTCTTCTATCCAGTTATGAAAATCATCCATATTCTCGTAATCATAGCTAATACTATCTCGTTTCACATTTATAAGTATTTCATCAGAATCATTTCTAAAAGGATAACCCTTCCCAAAACTTTTCTTAGAATCATAACAATCAATTACTATATCACTATCTTTTAGTTCTTTTTCGTAAGCGGACAAAACTCCCGTTCCTGCAATACCCATTCCAATTATTGCAACTTTTTCCACAACATACCTCCATTAATTGCTAGAATAATATATTATCTACTTACCCAAAAATAAAAAAATAAAGAGCTCTCAATATTGAGAAAGCTCTT
>JAAYEN010000229.1 GCA_012728775.1 Tissierellia bacterium | reverse complement strand
GTTGGCATATCTTCTATTTGTTCCACCAAGTACTTTGATTACTAAAACTTCTCTAGCACCAGAGTTGTCAGCTACTTTCATGCGGCTTTCTACTTGTATCATATAGTTCCTCCAATCCGTGCGATAGGCTTATTCTGCCTTCTTGATTACTTCAACCAATCTCCATCTTTTATCTTTGCTAAGTGGTCTAGTTTCCATAATTAAGACTTCATCACCAATACCACATTCGTTATTTTCATCGTGTACTTTTAACTTGCTAGTTTTGTTTATATGTTTTCCATATAGTCTATGAACTGAGTCAGTATGAACAGCTACTACTGCAGTCTTGTCCATCTTGTCGCTTATTACCTTACCGATTCTGGTTTTTCTTTGATTTCTTTCCATTTACGATTAAGCCTCCTTCCTGATGCCCAATTCACGTTCTCTCAAGATTGTTTTAACACGGGCTATATCCTTTTTAACTGATTTTATATAGCTAGGATTATCAAGTTGTCCAGTGGCTAATTGGAATCTTAAATTGAATAATTCAGATTTTAAGTCAATTGCCTTTTTTTCTAGATCTGCTTGTGACAATTTACGAATTTCATTAGTCTTCACTAGTTCCACCATCCTCTTGTACCTGGTCTTCTTTTTTTACAAATTTTGTTTTAATAGGTAATTTCATAGCTGCAAGTCTCATCGCTTCTCTTGCTACTGATTCAGAAACACCACTCATTTCAAACATTATTCTTCCAGGCTTAACTACTGCTACCCAATATTCAGGTGAACCTTTCCCAGAACCCATACGAGTTTCTGCAGGTTTTTGTGTAACTGATTTATCAGGAAATATTTTAACAAATATCTTACCACCACGACGCGTATATCTAGTCATCGCACGTCTTGCTGCTTCGATTTGATTTGATGTTATCCAGCTAGGTTCCATAGCTTGAAGTCCGTATTCTCCATAGGTAATTGTGTTTCCACGAGTTGCCTTACCCTTCATTCTACCTCTGTGTACTCTACGGTATTTAACTCTTTTAGGCATTAACATTAAGCATGTCCTCCTTCCCAAAAACCAAATTAATTTCTTTGGCCTTGTTGATCTCTATTACTTGGTCTTCTTTTTCTTCTTTTTCTACGGTCATCGTCTTTAAATTTAGGTTCGATTGGTGGAGCACTCTTTTGTCCAGGAAGAACTTCTCCCTTGTAGATCCAAACTTTTACTCCTAGTTTACCGTAAGTTGTGTCTGCTTCTGCAAAGCCATAATCGATATCTGCTCTAAGTGTTTGTAGAGGTATAGTTCCTTCTGAATATCCTTCAGTTCTAGCCATATCCGCTCCACCAACTCTTCCTGAAACTTGACATTTGATTCCTAACGCGCCCATTCTCATGGTTCTTTGCATAGCTTGTTTCATAGCTCTTCTAAATGAGATTCTTCTTTCAAGTGCTTGTGCAATGGATTCTGACACTAACTGTGCATCTAGGTCAGGATATTTTATTTCTTCTACATTTACTACAACACTTTTGCCAGTAAGTTTCTCTAGCTCTAGTCTAAATTCTTCAACTCCTGTTCCACCTCTACCTATTACCATTCCAGGTTTTCCAGTGAAAACAGTTACTTTTATTTTATTAGCTGCTCTTTCAATATCAATTTTTGAAATACCAGCCATGTATAATTTTTTCTTAGAAAATTCTCTAATTTTATTATCTTCAACGAGCAAATCTCCGAAGTCTTTTTTGTCTGCGTACCATTTGGAACTCCAGTCTTTAATAACTCCAACTCTCAGCCCGTGTGGGTGTACTTTTTGACCCATTGTATCCTCCTTTAATTAATCTATTTCAGCAACTACTACGCTAAGATGGCTGCTTCTTTTTAAAATCGGATAAGCCATTCCCTTTGCTTTAGGTCTAATTCTCTTCATAGTAGGACCATCACTTGCATTGGCATCTTTTACATAGAGATTGTCTCTATCTAGGTGTAAATTGTGTTCTGCATTTGCTATTGCAGATTCCAATACTTTAGCCAATTCTTTTGCGCCTCTTTTAGGAGTTAACTTTAGCATTGCCAAAGCTTTATCCACGTGCATTCCGCGAATTTCTGAACAGATATAATTAACTTTTAGAGGTGAAATTCTTACATATTTTGCTATTGCTCTAGCTTCCATTTTCTACCTCCTATGAAATTCCTGTGGTTCTTTCAGATCTAGCATCTCTATCTGAGTGACCTCTGAATGTCCTAGTTGGAACAAATTCACCTAATTTGTGGCCAACCATATCTTCTGTTATATAAACTGGTACGTGTTTTCTACCATCATATACTGCTATTGTATGAGAAATCATCTCTGGAAAGATTGTAGATCTTCTTGACCAAGTTTTGATGACTTCTTTTTTATTTGTTTCGTTTAACGCATCTATTTTTTTCATTAAATGATCATCAACGAATGGTCCTTTTTTTAAGGATCTTGCCATTTTATATCCCCCTTATTTCTTTCTTGATTTTCTTTGTCTTACGATATATTTATCAGACTTTTTATTTTTCTTTCTAGTCTTCTTAGTATTGATTTTGCCCCATGGAGTAGAAGGAGCAGGTCTTCCGATAGGCGCTCTTCCTTCCCCACCACCGTGAGGGTGATCAACAGGGTTCATTGCAGATCCTCTAACTGTAGGTCTAATTCCCATATGTCTGCTTCTTCCAGCTTTACCAATTGT
>JAAYEN010000132.1 GCA_012728775.1 Tissierellia bacterium | reverse complement strand
CGGCGCGCTTTATGATTTAGAAGTGTCTTTGTTAAGGGATGAGGCTAGTATTACTTTAGATACAACTGGAAAGGGTCTTCATAGAAGAGGATATAGACAATTACATGGTGATGCACCTATAAAAGAAACATTGGCGGCAGCCATGGTATTACTTAGCTACTGGAATTCTGATAGAGTTTTGTATGACCCTTTTTGCGGTACTGGTACGATTTTAGTCGAAGCAGCTTTAATTGGAAAAAATATAGCTCCTGGACTTGAAAGAGGATTTAGTTTCAACAATTGGACTGGTGTGGATAAAGATATCCTAAAGCTTAAAAAAAGAGAGGCCATGTCTAAGATAGACCATTCAAAAACTCTAAAATTATTCGGTACAGACATCGATCCAGAGGTAATTAAAATTACAAAAAGTATAGTTGAAGATTTGGGTTTAGAAGATGATATTGCTGTAGTAAATTCAGACTTTAGAAAATTTCCCCTTGAAGATAATTACGGAGTGGTCATAACCAATCCCCCCTATGGTGAAAGGTTGGGTCAAATTAACGTTAAAGAGCTGGAAGTAGATTTAGGAAATAAGATGAGACCATTAAAAACTTGGTCTAATTATATAATAACTAGTAGTGAAGATTTTGAGAAAAATTTTAAGAAAAAAGCAGATAGAAAAAGGAAATTGTACAACGGCAGAATCAAAGTTGATTATTATCAATTTTTTGGGCCTAAGCCTTCGGATGATAAGTGAGGTAAGCGATGCTAAAAGAAAAGGGTTTCAAAAACTATCATTTTGAAATTTTAGACAATGTTGCTGATTTGATTAGAATAAAAGACTTAGAAGATAATATTATCTACACTAATAACGATATTTTGGATTCGGTTCCAATAAAGAAAAATATTTTGAATGAAAAAGAATCAAAATCCTATAAGATGCAGATTGATTCAATTGACGGCATAATACAATCTGAGGAAAGGATTATGGGAGTAGACTACTCCATTAAATCTTCTCCAATTTTCAATAACGAAGGCAAAGTTATTGCCTCGGTGGAAGTATTCAGAGATGTAACTAGAGAAAGAGAACTTGAAAAAGCTCTAATGGAAAGTACGCAAGAAATTGAGCAAGATTTAGTATTTGCAAAACTAATACAAAGAAGAATTCTTCCCAGTAAAGGAAGTTATGGAAATCTTCATATAGATTTTCGTTATGAGCCTTCAAAGCATTTAAGCGGGGACATTTTTGATATATTTGACATAGACGAAGATAATATTGGTATTTATATAGTAGACGTATCGGGTCATGGGGTAGCGGCTTCAATGCTTACAGTATTTATTAGACAGATTATGTATTCTGTTTCATATATGAGCAAGAGTCCATCAGAAATATTTAAAAAATTGCAAAAAAAATACGCTGAGCTGGACTTAGCACCCGATAGATATTTTACAATGTTTTTTGGAATTTACAATAAAAATACAAGAGAATTCAAATATGCCAATGCTGGACACAATTCCATTCCATTTTTGTTTAACAAAGACAGTATTACAATGCTAGTTAACTATGGTCTGCCGATTTTAGGATTTGATACAAATAATGTATATAAAGATAAATCAGTCACATTAGTATCTGGGGATTCCATTCTTATGTACACTGATGGGCTCATAGAAGCAAAGAATGAGCATGGTGAAGAATTTGGGGAAGATAGAGTAAAGCATGCAATACTAGAAACAAAGGGAAATTTACTAGAAGAAATTGAAGAAAAACACAGTAATTTTATAGATTTGGAACAACAAGATGACATCGCTATGTTATTAATGAAAGTCAATTAGGAGGGAGCTATGGCTTTAGTATTTGATTACAAAAATGCATTATTAAGAGACGGAGAAATTGAAGAGTTAGAAAAATTAGTACAAATTGCCCATGAAGAAACAGAAGAAAAATCTGGTCCAGGATCGGAATTTTTAGGGTGGACAACATTACCTACAGATTATGACAAAGAAGAATTCGATAGAATAAAAGCAGCTAGCGAAAAAATAAGAAGCAATTCTGAATCTTTAATAGTAATTGGAATAGGTGGTTCATACTTAGGAGCTAAGGCTGTAATAAGTGCACTTACAAATAATTTCCATAATGAAGTAAATGATAAAACTAAAGAAAATCCAAAAATTTATTTTGCAGGCAATAATATTTCCGAAAGCTATATTGTAGATTTATACAATTTAGTAAAAGATCAGGATTTCTCAATTAATGTAATTTCAAAATCTGGAACTACAACAGAGCCAGCTATAGCATTTAGAATTTTTAAAGAATTATGTGAAGAAAAATATGGAGAAAATGCTAAGGATAGAATTTTTGTAACTACCGATGCAAAAAAGGGGGCTTTAAAAGAATTATCTGATGAAATGGGATACGAAACATTTGTAGTACCAGATGACATCGGAGGAAGATTTTCAGTTTTAACTGCAGTTGGATTACTTCCTATAGCCGTGGCTGGGATAGATATTGAACAGTTGATGACAGGTGCAAAAGACGCTCAAGAAAATTATTCAAATCCAAACTTAGCAGAAAATGATGCATTAAAATATGCTGCAATTAGAAATATTTTATATAACAAAGGTAAGAATATTGAGATAATGGCAAATTACACTCCGGAGCTGGCATTTGTCTCTGAGTGGTGGAAGCAACTTTATGGAGAATCAGAGGGAAAAGACCAAAAAGGAATATTTCCAGCTAGTGTTTCTTTTACTACTGATCTTCATTCTATGGGGCAAATGATACAAGATGGTAGAAGAAATATGTTCGAAACTGTACTTATAGTTAGAGAGCCTAATAAAGATATTGTATTGAAAGAGGCAAGTTCAGATTTAGATGGATTAAATTATTTAGCTGGAAAGACTCTTTCTGAAGTAAATAGCAAAGCTTTTGAAGGTACGATGGCTGCTCATGTAGAAGGGGGAGTTCCTAATCTAGTATTAGAGATTGAAAAGTTAGATGCATATAATATGGGACAACTTATCTATTTCTTTGAAAGGGCATGTTCAATTTCTGGATATCTACTAGGCGTTAATCCATTTAATCAGCCAGGTGTAGAAAAATATAAATCCAATATGTTCCACCTGTTAGGAAAACCAGGTTATTAGAAAAATCCAGTGGTGACTTACAAATCTATTTTAGATGTGATAAAATAGATATGTTAGTTGCACTTAGCTAGGTCCATTAATGTGGATTTAGTTACATAATAAAGAGGTGAATAAATGTTTGATAAAGGAGAAATGGTTTTTTATAAAAATATCGGTGTCTGTAAAGTTGTAGATATTACTAAATTAGATTTCGCCATGGATGAAGACCAAAAATACTACGTTATGGAGAGTGTCTTTAAAAATGGAGTAAATTATGTTCCGGTAGGAGCAGGCATCGAGAACATTAGAAATATCATATCAAAAGAAGAAGCAGAAAATCTAATAGATATGATTCCAAAAATAGAAGCAGAAGCCATTTTAGATTTAGCAACGAAAGAAATGACAGAATACTATGAAGAGAAAATAAATTCGGGTGATCCTTTAGATATACTAAAGCTTACCTTATCCATTGACAAAAAAAAGGAAATATTAGCAGAAGAAAAAAAGAAATTCGGAGCAATAGACGACAATTACCTAAAAAAAGCCATTGATATGTTATTTGAAGAAATTGCAGCAGCAGTAGGTATAGAGAAAGAAAAAATGCCTCAATATATAAAAGACAGAACAGGATATAAATTCACAGAATAGACTAACGGCCCTAATATTAAATATCGGGGCTGTTTTTAATTATGAAATTTTGTCTTTTAGGTTATAGAAAACGGGAAATATGATTTATATT
>JAAYEN010000338.1 GCA_012728775.1 Tissierellia bacterium | reverse complement strand
TATAAATTAGTAATTAATAGAGGCCTAGGGCCAGTATGAAAAATCGATAATGTCTTTAGTATTTGCATAAGAAAACTTATCTATTAATTATTTCTTCTGGTATATACTTCATTGATGTTTCCATTAAAAACATCATGGCTATTTTGTCTATAAATTCAAAAACTATTTGTACTATCATGGAGCTTTGTACCAAGCTCAATCCCGTTTTCGTTAAAGCTGCTAGAATTATGCTAGTTCCACTGGAGGTAATTCCTCCGAAGATATAGGCTGTAATAATTCCTCCAATAGTTGCCGATGGCAAGGTTACCAGAAGTGCTTTTAGTAAAAGGGGTAATTTTTTTAGTTTTTTGTTGTTATAGACAACTGATATCATAATCGCCGTTGCAATATATGTGGGCAGATATGGAATGGCATATGGGTCGGTAAATGAATTTACAAAGGCCCCAGCTCCTGCTATTAATAATCCATATTTAAGCCCAAAAAATCTAACTCCCAGCATAGTCCCTAGAGTATCTAGGAATAGTGGAAGTTTTAAATTAAGAGCGACATTTGCCAAAACGATATTAATCGTAACAAATAGCGTACTTATTATGAGATTGTAAAGATTATTGTCACGTTTCAATTTAATTCTCCGATCATATAATGCAAAGAACAGTGTACAGAGTACAGTCATCGGAAATTCTTCGAGTTCTCGAATTTCTCCGTCGCATACAATGCGACCACTACGAAGGGCGTAGCCAACTGTTCACTGTAAACTGTTAACTATTAACTGCACCATAGGTGCCTACTTTACTTTTCTAAATTTTTCCATAATATCTTCGTTTCCGAAGGAGTATTTTATTGGGGTTATGGTGATATATCCGTTGCTTAGATAGTGGTGGTCTGAGTCTGGGATGATCTCCATGGGAATTCTATTTTCTACATTTAATTCCCAATGATCTTCGTCTACTTGTTCCAATTTATATTGGTCGTGGACGATTCCTCCTAGTTCACAAACCTTAAAGCCTTTCATATCCATTTCTTCTAGCTTCGGAACATTAATAGACAATACTATAGGGTCTGCCATAATCAAATCCTTGTATTTTTCAAATGCCACTGGAGCAAACTTAGATGCCAATTCGAAGTTGGAACTTCCATTTGCAAATTCAGTGGAAAGGGCTACTGCTGGTTTTCTAAATAGCAACGCTTCTGCTGCCGCTCCCACAGTTCCTGAGTATTGAATATCTACTCCTGCGTTATATCCTCTGTTAATTCCTGAGAACACAACATCTATATCATCATATAAAATTTTTAATCCTATTCTAACGCAATCAGCTGGCGTTCCTGTCAGTGAATATGCGTCGTTTTTTATTCCTTCTAGTCTAACTTTTTTTAAATCTAAAGCTCTTCTAAGGGTAATCGCTTGTGATGTAGCACTTTTTTCTGAGTCTGGTGCTACGATATATACATCGTGATGTTTTTGCAATTCTATCCCTAAAAGTCTAATCCCTTCTGACGTAATTCCGTCATCATTGGTTAATAATATTTTCATTTCTAATTACCTCCTAATACTGTAAAACTCACATGGCGTGTATCTAGGTGCTATTTCTAGTTTCGCAGCTCCTATTTCCACCTCTATCCCCATCCCCTTCAAAGTGTCATACATATTTTTATATGCCAGCTCTGGAGTGTTGTTGTCTTGGGATAAGTGGGAAAGTACGATAATTTCACCATTTCCTCTAGCGAGTTGTCTAATTACTTCTGCACTATTTTCGTTGGATAGATGTCCTCTGGTGCTTAAAACCCTTTGCTTAAGTGGCCAAGGATAAGAACCATTTTTTAACATCTCTACATCGTGATTGGATTCTAGAAAATATATATTGGAATTTTCCATCATCTCTCTCATCTGTGTGTTTATCCAACCAGTATCTGTTATTACACTTATTTTCTTTCCTTCAGCTTCAAAAATGTATCCATTTGGATTAGCTGCATCGTGAAATATGGGTACTGGTCGCACGAAAATATCTTTGAAGTAAAATTCTTCTTCAATTCTAAATTCTTTTATATTTTTTGTATCTAACTTTTTTAATTTTGGAGCCATGGCTTCCCAAGTCTCTCCGTTTGCGAAGATGGGTATGTCGTACTTTCTAGATAAAATCCCTGCCCCCATGATGTGATCTGTATGCTCATGGGTTATAAAGATGGCATCTATTTCCCTAGGGTCTACCTCAATGCTTTTTAACAAAGCGTCAGTAGATTTTCCCGATAGACCTGCATCTATAAGGATTTTTGTATCTTTGTATTCAATGTACTGACAATTTCCACTGCTACCACTTGATAGTGAACAAAATTTAATAAGAACACGTCCTTAATTTAAAATACTCTATCTATTCCAATTCAATACTGGGAACTCTTTGAATTCCTTTTTCTTTCCACTTGCCTGATCTAAATCTCAAATAAACGAATAGATATCCTATTATCCAGCCTATTCCAGATCCGAACCATATACTTCTTATTCCGAATATGGGATTTAATAAATATGCTGCTGCAATTCTTGCGCCTATTGAAATCAACGAACCGTATAAGGACCACATATTGTCCCCGGCGCCTCTTAACAGACCTTGGGTATTATTTAGCATTCCCAAAAATATATAAAGAGGAACCAAATCTCTTAACATCGCCACTCCAATACTAATGGATTCTCCAGAGGAGCTATCCAAAAATACTCCTACTAAGTTGGAAGTAAAGAACCATACGAAGGGAAGTGTGAGTATAGATATTACTAGTAAAATCGTATATGCGCTTTTTAATCCTTCTCTAACTCTATCGTGTAATCCGGCTCCCATATTCTGTCCAGTGTAATTAGCTAGTGCTACTCCGACATTCATATATGGCATGACCACGAAGGAGTCTATTCTAACACCTGCCGTAAATCCAGCCACTGCTCCTACTCCATATGAATTCAGTAGGTTTTGTATAGCCATATTTCCTAGGGAAATTACGGACATTTGTAATGCCGATGGCAAACCGTATCTTAATATTAATTTAAATTTCTTACTGTCAAATTTGTATTCGTCTTTGGCAAGGGCCAATAGAGGTAGTTTTTTTCTAATATATATTAAACAAAATAAACTAGATATTCCTTGGGACGCTACTGTAGCATAAGCTGCTCCAGCTGTACCCATTTTAAAAGTAACTACAAACAACAAGTCAAAAACCACATTTAAAGATGCTGCTATACCCAAAAATAGTAGCGGGCTTCTTGCATCTCCCAATGCTCTCAATACAGCAGAGTATAAATTGTACATTAAAGCGAATATAGTCCCTGCAAAATATATTTTCATATAAGAGCTGGCATGTTCAAATGCCTCTGGGGGCGTATTAATAATTCTCAAGATGGGATCTGTTGCAAATACAGCTACTATAGATATCAATATAGTCAAGGGAACTAAAGATACTATGGATGTCCCCACTGTTTTTCGCATATCTATATACTCTTTAGCTCCGAAATACTGTCCTACTATTATGGATACTCCGGCCCCAAGTCCTAGCATCACAGAGTTCATCAAAAATATTATCGGCATCGAAAGTCCAACACCGGCCAAAGCAAATTCTCCAACGAAATTGCCCACTATCAAAGCGTCCACAGTGTTATACATCAGCTGCAAAACAGCAGATAGTATTTGTGGAATTGAAAGTGCGAGCAACAAGTTAAGAGGTTTACCTTGAGTTAAGTCTCTTTCCAAAAATTTTCACCTAAATTCTAATTCATCATTGCATAATCGTACCAAGTTATTATACATCATAGTAGAAATAAATAAAGTATTGCTTATTTATTGTCAGGTTTTTCGAACAATAAAATATTGCAAACCTCGGTATTCTAGTGGCCTAGATGTGATTTAGTAAAAGTTTTACCAAT
>JAAYEN010000106.1 GCA_012728775.1 Tissierellia bacterium | reverse complement strand
GGAACAGGAAAAACAATTACCGCATTAAAAGCAATTGAAAGAAATTTCTCTAAAAATAAACGACAATTTTTAGTCATCATAGTGCCGTATCTACATCTAATTGACCAATGGGCTAGTGATTTTGAACTAATAGGAATAACAAACTATTTAGAAATCGCGCGTAGCAAAAATACATGGCTTTCTAAACTTAAAAATCTAATCTGGGATTATAACAAGGGTTTTAGAGATAGAGTTGTTTTAATTGGCTCATATAAAAGTATGGCTAATGTAGATTTTCAAATACTTCTATCTTATGTTAATGAAGGTAGATTTTTGGTTGCAGATGAATGTCATAATATCGGGAGCCAGTCTTATAAAGATAATATTTTTCATGCATTTGACTATAGACTAGGGCTTTCTGCAACTCCCAAAAGATGGTGGGATGAAGATGGTACTAAAAGAATCTATGACCTCTTTAAAAAAACAGTATTTGAATTTGATATTGAAGATGCAATATCAAGTGGCTTTTTGACAGAATATCTTTATTATCCTCAGCTAGTGAGGCTTAATTATACCGAAATAGAAGATTACGAAATGTATTCTGATAGAATAGCTGTCATGTTATCAAAAAAGATAAAAACAAAAGAAGATAAAATACAATTAGAAAAACTACTTCGTTATAGAGCTAACATCTTACAAGGAGCAGAAGAAAAAATCCCGAAATTTCTTGAACTAATAAGAATGCAAGAAGATAAAAGATTTACACTTGTGTATTGTGCAGTTGGTGAAGTAGATAAAATAATAAAATTACTATTTAAAGAAGGAATTAAAGCACATAGGTTTAATTATGAAGTATCACCAAAAGAAAGAAAAAATATTTTAGAACTTTTTGCAAAGGGAGACATTGAAGTGCTTGTAGCTATAAAATGTCTTGATGAAGGTGTGGATGTCCCTGCAACTAGAGTTGCATATTTACTTTCCAGCACATCTAATCCTAGAGAATTTGTTCAAAGACGTGGTAGAATCTTGCGACTTAGTGAAAATAAAAATCATTCAATAATTTATGATTTTATCACTATTCAAAGTGGCCTTTCTCGTAGGACATTCGATAGTATTGCAAAAAGAGAAATCCCAAGGTATGCCGAATTATCCAGCTTAGCAAATAATAGATTTGGTAATGATACAAGAGCAAAAATTAGAAAAATGTTATCAATTTATGATTTAGATCTGTACCTAAATATGAAACCTTGGGAAATGTATGAATTAATGAAAGAAGAAGACGGAGGATGGAATGAATATACAAGCTGATATTGTCAAATTGATTGAAGAAAAAACACCTGAGTATTCAGAAATTCTTTTAAAATTTTTAAAAGAAAGTGGAGACCATGCTATATCTCAAGATAAAGCAAACTCTAATCTACTGCATTCTGTAGAGTTGATGATTATTGATGAAGGTGGTGAACTTTAATGATCTTGAAAAAAATGAAGTTAAAAAACTTTAGACAGTTTTATGGAGATCATGAAATTGAATTCGGCACAGGAAATGATAACATAACTCTGATAATTGGTGCCAACGGAAATGGTAAAACTGGTATTTTCAGAGCACTTATGTTTGTATTGTACGGAGAAAAAAGACTAGAACAAGACCCTAGCTCAGAAGTCAATCTTATTAATTTAAATGTCCTGCATGAAAATGAAATGAAACCTGTAGAGGCCACGGTTGAATTATTATTTGAGTTCAATAATCAAAATTACATTATTACAAGATCCTTAAAAGGAATTTATAATGGTTCAAAAAAATCAATTTCTATACAAGAACAAGAACCAGAATTGTTTAGCTATAAAGAATCTGGAGATTACTCAAAAGAAAATGATGATATTGAACTATTTGTAAAGCGAATTATTGAGCCTGAAATTCGTGAGTTTTTCTTTTTTGATGCAGAAAAAATGAATGTTTTGGAAAGTATAAAATCTCAAAAAGCTTTTTCAGAAGATATAAGAGATGGTATCGTTAGATTGTTGCAAGTCAAGTATATCGAAAACTCTCTAAGTGGATTGAAAACCTTGACAAATAAAATACAAAGAGAAATTAACAAAGTAATTAAAGATACTGAAATCGAAAAAAAGAATAGGGATAAAGTTGAAAAAGAAAAAGAATTATCTTTAACCGAAAATAATTTAACAATACAAAAAAACGAAAAGAAAATAGCAACTGAGGAAATTGCTAGCATAATGGCAAAGTTAAATGAAAATGAAGAAATCAATTTATTGAGTAAAGAAAGGGACAATTTTACACAACGACAATTAGATCTTTTAAAAACTAGAGCCGCATATAAAAATCGTTTTAAAATTGATTATTTTAAAAAAAGTCCTAATCACTTGGCAATAGATATCTTAAATAAAAACTATTTAATGATGAGTGGATATATAGAAAAAAGTAGCGATAAAATTTCTTTACCAATTTTAGAACAATCAATAGATGATATGTCCTGTTCTTTGTGCAAAACTCATTTTTCAATTGATTCTGAACAGTTTCTAGCTATAAAAAAACTTATCGATAACTTTAAGTCTTCGGAAATAACAAGTATCTTTACCGATATAATAAATGTTTACAACTCTCTTCAAAATGATAATGAAAAATTCACAAAAAATTTACGATCAATCTATAAAGATTTGTTAGATAATCAACAGGACATTGAAAATTTAGAGCGTGAAATTGAAATTATTGATGAAAAAATTGGAGATAGAGCTTCTAATATAAATAACTTAAAAATTTTAGAAAAAGAACATACTAATTATAAAGAAAGCTTAAAAAGATTAGAACTAAATATTTCTAATCTTGAAAATAGAATAAACCTGTTATCAAATGAAATTCAAAAGTTAGATTCTGATATAAGAAAACTTGAAGAGAAAAATGATAAAGCATTAAGATTTATAAATATCAGAGATAAATTAGATTTTTTCAAAATAACGCTAGAAGAAACGTTATATGAATATTCTTCTACGAAAACTGAAGAATTAGCAATAGAAACATTTTCTACTTTTAGAAAATTAATCGATAAGAAAGATGCATATAATTATCAAAGTGTTACAATCAACAATAATTATGAAATAAGCCTTATCAATAATACTGGTCAGGATGTATTTCAAGATTTAAGTAAGGGGCAGGACCAGATTTTTGCACTCTCCTTAATATTGTCATTAGCAAAACTTGCTTCAAGAGGAAGAGATGAAATTAATTTCCCATTATTCATGGACACCCCATTTGCCAGACTTAGCAGAGAAAATAGGAAGAATTTGATTCAAAGTGTTCCTAAATTAACGAATCAATGGGTTCTATTATTAACTGATACTGAATTTACCAACTCAGAAAAGAAAGTTTTTATTGAACATAATAGTGTGGGGAAAATTTATTGGCTGAATAATAAAGATGGCAAAACGATAATTGAAGAGTTTAGAAATCTTTCTGATCTAAACTTGGAGGTGAAATAATGAGTGATTTTATTTTTTCGGGAACTACAAATTGGGTCATGGATTCTCGTTATAAAAAATATAGCGATAAGATAATATCTATTTTCAATGAAGAGCCCGGACATGCGGATGTCTTTGTTTTATGTTTAGTATTAGGTTACAAATACAATTCTAAATCTGAGGATTTTGTGAATAATGGAGCGGAATTCAGACCAAGTTATTTTACTAAAGAACAACGAAATATCATTTCCGCAATTGCTTATGATATTTATGGGGACAGATTTATAAAGGAACTAAATGACAAAGAATTTAAGTTAGATTTTAGAAATTTATGCCGTAAGTATTACAATGGTGGAATGGAAATTCTTATTGAAAAAGTCTTTAAGGATAATATGAAAGATGAACAATTTTTAAATACCTATAATGATTACGATGTCGATTTATTAAGGTTCATAATAGATGAGTTAGAAGGAGTCCCTTTCTAATTTCAACAAATAATTTTATAAAAATATAGAACCTCGTCAGAACGGTTGGAGTTTATCTCGCTAAAAACAAACTCCCCAAACTATTAACCATCCCATGAAATACCATGGAATTTGTTATACTTTTTCCTTTATATGCTATGATTCCTAGCATTATTGCTAGAATTGGGTGGATTATCCAGAAGTTTAGTCCGGTGTTTATATAGTAAATATGTCCGAACCAAAATATTCCGCCTTGTATTAGAATTGCTAATGCTGGGCGG
>JAAYEN010000294.1 GCA_012728775.1 Tissierellia bacterium | reverse complement strand
TAATATAATATTTTATTGACATATCAATTTTGATATGCAAAAATTTAAGTAGAAATCATATTAGAAGATTTCTATGAAGACTAAGGATACAATTTTAAGTTAATATAAAAAAGTATCGACCTATCTTAATCAGGATAAGCCGATACAAAAACTATTTTACACTACCTACACTACCATTTTATACAACAAATTATATGAATAATTATTAATACCAACCCCTCAATTTCATAGCATCTGCTACTATTTTTATTGAATACATATATGCAGCTTCGCGCATGGATATATCTTCGTGTTCTTGGTAAAGATTCCATATATTTTCAAAGGCTGTTTGCATAGCTAATTCAGCTTCTTCTAATACTTTTTCTTCAGTCCATTTGTATCCATAAAGATTTTGTACCCACTCAAAATAAGAAACTGTTACTCCTCCTGCATTTGTCAAAACATCAGGAGTTAAAAAAATGCCTCTTTCTTTTAAGACTTTATCCCCCTCTATTGTTGTGGGTCCATTTGCTGCTTCTAACACCGCTTTTGCATTTATTAATTTTGCAACTTTTTCATCTATCGCATTTTCTAAGGCTGCTGGAATCATCAAATCTACATTTAGACTCCAAAACTCCTCCATTTCTATTACTGTGATACCTTCAAATTCTTTTAAATTTCTATTGATTTTTCTGAACTCCATCAATGATTGGATATCTATTCCGTCTTCTTTATAGATTGCAAACTGTTCACCTTTATGATGACCCGCTATTGATAATACTTTGATTCCAGCTTTCTCTAGATACAAGCAAGTGTTAGACCCAACATTTCCAAATCCTTGTACTGCAGCTGTTGCTATACTTGGTTCTTTGCCAATTTTTCCTAAATAGCTTTTAGCAACTTCTACTACACCTTGACCTGTAGCTTCAATTCTACCTAACGACCCTCCAATTTCTACAAGCTTTCCTGTAATAACGCCTGGCTCTTTATACCCTTTTATCTTCTCAAATTCATCTACCATCCAAGACATAACTTGAGCATTGGAGCCAACATCAGGAGCTGGTATATCTATTCTATCTCCTAAATATTTGTGAACTTTTTCAATATATCCTCTAGAAAGTCTTTCCAATTCACCTGAAGATAATTCACTAGGATCTACAGTTATCCCCCCCTTTCCACCACCATATGGAATTCCTACTATTCCGCATTTAAATGTCATCCAAATGGAAAGTGCCTTAACTTCATCTAAATCCACATTTGGATGAAATCTAATCCCACCCTTATAGGGTCCTACTGCATTGTTATGTTGGGAGCGATATCCTTTAAACACTTTGACACTGCCATCATCCATTTTTACAGGAATGCTGACTTCTAAAACTCTTTGGGGTTCTTTTAAAAGTTCATATACCTCTTCTGGTAATCCTAATTTATCTACTGCTATCCTAATTTGCATTTGTGCATTTTTTAATACTTCTGTCATAGTAACACTCTCCTGTTATTTTTTATAATAATCTTTTTCCAACTAAGTATTTTTTAATAATTAAATCATTTCCAATATGTAATAGATGTTATTATAATGTTTACCCTAAATTTCATTTTTTAGTAATGATTATGATTCTCTTATATAATTATGAACAATATCATTACATAAATAAATTCTGAGAAGTATAAAAATTTAAGTTTTATATTTAGACAAGATCCTGATGTCATATCCATTGGAGAAATATGTAATAATTAAATTTTAAAATTAAAAAACGCCAGATAATGAACTGAACCCCTAAATCCGGACAAGGATTTGGGGGTTTTTAAATGTCAAAATCATACACATTTGAATTTAAATTAAAAGTAGTTATGGATTATCTTGAAGGAGAAGGAGGATATAAGTTTTTAGCTGATAAATATAAAGTTAATCATAAATCTTTAGTAGAAAAATGGGTTAATTCATACACTGAGTTTGGTATAGATGGTCTTAGAAAGAAGATGAAAAATAATCAATATAGTGGCGAATTTAAGCTCTCTGTATTAGAATATAGGAAACTTAATGAACTATCCTATAGAGACACTGCAAATCTCTTCAATATTAATAACTCATCTATGATATCTAACTGGCAAAGAAAATATGATGAAGAGGGATTTTCTGGTCTTGAAAACAAGAAGAGAGGGAGACCTAAAAAAGATATGTCTAATGATAATAAGATAACCAATTCTGTAACTAACAAACTCGTAGAGCAGCCATTAAACGAAACAGAAAGACAAGAACTTAAACGGTTAAGAGAAGAAAATGAATATTTGAGAATGAGCTTAGAAGTTGAAAAAAAGTTGCAAGCCTTGGTTCGGGAAAAGAAACTAAAAGCAAAGAAAAATCTAAAATAGTTATTGAATTAAGGCGAGAATTTCCAGAGTTTTGTACAATCAAATGGTTAAAGATAATTAATTTAGCTAAAAGTTCCTTTTATGAGTGGTTGAGGAAATTTGAAGAAACTAATCTAAGAGATGAAAAAGATACAGAGGTAATTAAAGAAATTGTAGATAAATCAAAAGGAACTTATGGATACAGAAGAGTTACACTATCCATGCACAGCAAAGGTATACAAATAAACCATAAAAGAGTTCTACGATTGATGAAGCAAAATGATTTACTCTGTAATAAATATACTAAAAGAAGCAGAGGATATAGCTCCTTTAAAGGAGAAGTAGGTAAAATAGCAGATAATAGATTAGATAGGGATTTTAAAGCAAACTCCATGTATGAAAAGTGGGTTACAGACGTTACAGAATTTAGAATACCAGGAATAGATAAGAAGCTGTATTCTATCTGCTATTATGTATCTTTACAACAAGGAGATAATATCCTACAGTTTATCCATTCATCCAACAATTAACTTTACAAATAAATCACTGAAAACAGCATTAAATCTACTACCTAAGAACCATTGTTTAACAATACATTCAGACCAAGGATTTCATTATCAACACAAATCTTGGATTAAAGAATTAGGTAAATATAAAGTAAATCAAAGTATGTCAAGGCGAGGCAATTGTTTAGATAATTCACCCATGGAAAACTTCTTTGGAATATTAAAACAAGAGATGTTCTATGGTGTTAAATTTAATTCAATATCTGAGCTAGAGAGAACAATTAAAAAATATATATATTGGTATAACAATGAAAGAATAAAGGAAAAATTAAACGGCATGTCTCCTGTTGAGTACAGAAAACATACCGCATAATTAAATAATATTTGTCCGTGTTTTTGGGTTCACAGGTAGTGTAAAATAGTTTGTGTATCGGCTTATCCTGATTAAGATAGGTCGATACTTTTTTATATTAATTTTAAATAGTATCCTTGGTTTTCATAGAAATCTTGTAATATGATTTCTACTTAAATTTTTGCATATTAAAAT
>JAAYEN010000243.1 GCA_012728775.1 Tissierellia bacterium | reverse complement strand
TTCGAGTCAAATGTTTCTTAATGAAGTAGATTCAGCATGTGTATACGTAAATGCTTCAACTAGATTTACTGATGGAGGTGAGTTGGGGATGGGAGCAGAGATGGGCATCTCGACTCAAAAACTACATGCTAGAGGTCCTATTGGTTTAGAGCAGTTGACTAGTAAAAAATATATAATATATGGCCAAGGTCAAATTAGACAATAATAAAAAACTTTCGTGGTAATTATATCTTAATAATAAATAATTTATGATATAATTAAATCGTAGAAAAAGGAGGATATATGTTAGGAAATAAGATAAGACATTTAAGAAAATCTCAAAAACTAAAGTTAAATGATGTAGCAGAAAGATCAGGACTTTCCGTTAGTTATATTTCGCAATTAGAGAGAGATTTAGTAGAACCAAGTCTTTCATCATTAAAGAAAATTGCCTCTGCTCTTAGTACTCCAATATATTTATTAATTGATGATTCAGAGCATGATAATATTTTGATGAGAAAAGAAGAAAGACCAGTTATGAGCTTTGCAAATACTCACACTAAATTTGAAATAGTGTCTACAACGACACAAAATATAAATTTTTCACCTAAGATGCTGATGGTACAATTTTTCATACCACCGGGAAGTGAAGATTCAGAAGATTATTTAACACATACTGCTGAGGAATTAATAGTATTAATACAAGGCAAACTAGAAGTAACATATGGAGATTCTGTATATCAATTGGAATCAGGAGACTCAATTTATGTACAAGAAAATATTCCTCACAGAATTGTAAATATATCTGAAGAAGAAGCTATAGGGTATTATGTAGTAACACCACCATCAATTCCAAAGCATGAATCATAATTATTAAGAGGTAGAGATTTCTGCCTCTTAATTTAATATTAAGTAATAATCCTATTTACAAAAACTTAATCTTTTGCTATGATTTACTATGTTAAAGAAGGTGAGAATATTTTAGAAGAGAATCGACTCAGTATATTACAATTTTTTGTTTTCTTATTTGGATTATCTATCATTTTACTAAATTTTTTTACAATACTAGAAACCATTGCTTTTAGAGCTTATTTTGCAATGGGAATAGGATTTTTAGCACTTGTATTAAACAAGAATAAAAATGAAAAAATATATTATTTTAGCATCTTACTATCAATCATGACTATTGTGGCATTTATATACATCATCTATAGATATCCTCAAATTATATCTGATGGAGGGATATTAAAGAACATAGATTATTTGATGGGATTATTAGCATTAATATTGATTTTTATTTTAGGTTATTTTTATAGTAAGAATCTTTTGATTTTAGTATTTCTTTTTACTGCTTATGCTCTTTGGGGGAAATTTGCACCAATATTTTTAAGTCATTCTGGTTTTTCTATTAATAGAATAATAAGTCACATGATTTGGGGCAGCCAGGGAATTTTTGGCGTAACTATAGGAGTATGCGCTTCATACATATTTTTATTTTTAATTTTTGGAGAATTTCTACAAAAAAGTGGATTGAGTGGGTTTATAAATGACATATCTTTGGCTTTAATTGGAGAAAAACAGGGCGGACCTGCAAAAGTTGCTATAATAGCCAGTGCGCTTTTAGGGATGATAAACGGATCAGCAGTTGCTAATGTTGCAACAACTGGAATGATTACAATTCCCCTAATGAAAAGAATTGGATATAGAGAAGAATTTGCTGCAGCGGTAGAAGCCACAGCATCTACTGGAGGACAATTTTGTCCTCCTATAATGGGAGCGGTTGGATTTGTAATGGCTGAGTATTTAGGAATTCCTTATACAAAAGTAATGGTTGCAGCAATTATTCCTGCAATTTATTATTATTTTGGAGTTTTAGTATCTGTGCACCAAGAAGCAAAAGCAAAAGGTCTTCATGGATTACCTAAAGAGGAATTACCAAACTTATATGAAGTTCTGAAAACTAGAGGATTCCTTTCAATTCCGATAATTGTAGTAGTTTTACTAATAATTATGAGATATTCTCCAATTTATGCTTCTATTATCGGAATGATTACTACTGTAATAATTTCTCAATTTACTAAAGAAAATAAAATGGGTCCTAGAGAAATTATGGAGGCAATAGTTAAAGGTACTCTTAGTTCAATAAGTATCGGAGTTTCATGCTTACTTATAGGTATAGTAATAGGAATAGTATCTTTGACTGCTTTAGGTCTAAATTTTGGAAATTTGATTATGTCAAGTCCTGCTATTAATAACACACTTACCGCAGGGATATTAACGATGGTTATGAGTATTATATTAGGGATGGGAGTACCTGGAGTTGCTGCGTATGTAATAGTTGTTAGTGTATCTGTTCCTATATTGATACAAATGGGAAGTATACCATTGGTTGCACATATGTTTTGCCTAATTTACGCATGTCTATCAAATATCACTCCACCTGTGGCAATAAGTTCTTATGTAGCTGCTGGTATAGCTGGAGCAGATGAGTTTAAAACATCTATAGAAGCACTCAAAATTGGGATTACAGGATTTATTTTCCCATTTTTCTTTTTAATGAATCCCGAATTGCTAATTGGAGCGACATCAAATGTAAACATTCTATATCTATTGCGGATTTTCTTTACTGGATTATTTGGAGTATTTAATATCGCTTGTGCTTTTGAAGGTATGTTAATAAATAAATTGAATAAATTAGAACGGATTTTGTTGTTTGGAGTTGGACTCTTAGCAGTAGATCCCGGCTTTATAACAGATATATTTGGTTTTGGAATTTTTTTAATAATTTTAATGATAAATAGGAGAAGAACAATTGAAGAATACATTTAAATTTGGAATATTAATGATAATGCTAATTTTTTTTGTAGCATGTGGACAAAATACAGAAGTACACTATATAAATATTCCTACAGCATCTACTACAGGAACGTTATACCCCTTTGGGAATTCTATTGCTAATTTATGGAATGAAAATATCACTGGAATTAGAGCAAATGCCCAAGCATCAAATGGAGGGATTGATAATTTAAATCTATTAGAAAAAGGCGAAGCCAATATAAGTATGGCTGTAACCTCTAATGTGTATCAATCCTACAAGGGGCTTGAGGCTTTTGAAGGTAGAGGAAATGACAAAATAAGAATAATAACTGGATTATATTATAATCCAAATCAAGTAGTCATATCTGAAAGTTCAGGTATCAATTCCCTAGAGGACATAAAAGGTCATAGGTTTGCTCCAGGTTCTCCAGGTTCTACAACTGAATACGAAGCATCTATTCATTTAAAATATTCAGGAGTAAATTATCCTAATGATATTGATGCACAATATGTTAATTTTACAGAGGCTATAGACTTAGTTCGAAATAAACAAGTTGATGGAGCTTGGATAATGGCTGGAGCTCCTACTTCTGCTGTGACAGAAATGCTTAAAACTACTGATACAAAACTGCTAGAAATACCAGAAGATATAATAAGTGAGATGAA
>JAAYEN010000268.1 GCA_012728775.1 Tissierellia bacterium | reverse complement strand
CCAAATTCTGAATCCTTGATAGTCAGTAGAGGAAAAATAACTATACCTACTATAATTAATAATAAGACAAATATTGTTGTTCCTTTTTTCATCTTATGCCTCCTTGAAATATCCCAGACTATTTAGTTCTGGTTTTGCCAATGACTCAAGGCCTATAACTACAATTACTGTTAAAATTCCTTCTACTACTGCCAACGGAACCTGAGTTATTGCAAAAATACTTGCAAACTTTGTAAATGAAGCCATGACTCCCCCTACTTCACTAGGATGAGCAAGTGCTAATTGAATACTTGTAACCACATATGTCATTAAGTTTCCTAAAGCTGCTGCAATGAAAATTGAAACACTTTTGTTGATTTTCATTTTCTTACCTAAAGTATACAGTCCATAGGTTACAAATGGTCCAACTACACCCATGCTAAATGTATTTGCACCTAAAGTAGTTAATCCGCCATGAGCTAATAAAATTGCTTGAAATAATAAAACAACCAGAGCAACTACTGAACCTATAGTAGGACCAAAAAATATACTTACTAAGCCAGTGCCCGTAGGATGACTAGAAGATCCTGTAACTGATGGAAGCTTTAATGCCGATAATACAAAAGCATAAGCGCCAGCCATAGCCAAAATAATCATAGCGTTTTTATTCTCACTAGATACTTTGTTAAGATTTCTAATTCCTACAAACAAGAATGGCAAAGTAATCACTCCCCATGCAATGCAATATCTTAAAGGCAAATAACCTTCCATTATATGCATAGCATTACTAGTTTTTTCTATACCAAATATGATTACAAATACAAGCATAAATGATATAAAAGTTTTCTTTCCTTTCATTTTAACCTCCTAAAAATAAAAAATACGCATTGGACTCTCCAATACGTAACTAAATATCACTTATGTATAATGCAATGTCCCCTTGAGTCCGAAGGGTTTCATTACACATTATGTATTGTGTTCTGACTTAAAGATCATAATGATTATCTCACCTTCCCAGATTACTCCAGTGGTATAATTTAGATAATCACTCCCTTATTACAGCAGCGATTCCTGTGTGGGATTTACACCCAACTTCCATGGTACAACCATATTTACATAATGCAATATTCATTATTCTCATTATAATACAAATTTTTATTTTGGTCAATGACATCTTTAGTTCAATAGAAATAGCGAAGAATTGAAACAATTTCGAAATTTCTATTCTTGAATAATTTCTTCTATCAGCTTTATGACATCTCCATCCATCTCATACTTAAAAATCCGACTTTTAACATCATTTTCTGACATCACTAGGATTTCATTTCTTTTTTTGCCAGCGATTGTTTCAATTTTATATCTATATCCACTGGACCATATATTTATTCCCCTTATTTTTGAGTTCATTTTTATAAAACTGTCAATAAAGTAGTCCTTTTTTTCGCTTTTAAGAGTATATAAAATTCCAGTTGTGCCATCTTTAATTTCAATTGTTTCGATGTCCTCATTAAGTAAAGACTTAAAAAAACCAAATACTACAACAGCTAAAATCACAATCAATAAGACCAAAAAAATTATTAAAGTTTTTACTTTCATTTTACCTCCTAATAAAATCCCACAAGAATAAGCATGAATTTAGTAGTTCTCACTTTTAATTATACATAAAAATTTTCTAATTACACAATATAGATTTGAATATACTTTTTAAAGCGCGTAAATTTTTCTAATTTTATATTAAAAAACACTCTATAGCGTAAACTATAAAGTGCTTTAACCGTTGATATATCAACAATATTAACGTTTTGAGAATTGTGGAGATTTACGAGCTTTTTTAAGACCGTATTTCTTTCTTTCCTTCATTCTTGGATCTCTTGTAAGCATTCCTGCTTTTTTAAGAGTTGGTCTGAATTCAGGATTAGCCACTAACAAAGCTCTTGCAATTCCATGTCTAACTGCTCCTGCTTGTCCTGTGTATCCACCACCTGTTACCTTAATTATAGCATCATATTGGTCAGTGATTTCCAATATTTCAAGCGGTTCTTTGGCAACAACTTTTAATGTTTCATAATCAAAATATTCATCTATATCTTTGCCATTTATTTTAATGTTTCCATTTCCTGGCAATAATCTTACTTGCGCAACAGAAGTTTTTCTTCTTCCTGTTCCTCTATATTGTTCTATAGCCATTTAAAGACCTCCTTTCAATACTATAATTTAAGTTCTATAGGTTGTTGAGCTTCGTGTGGATGCTCACTACCTGCAAATAGTTTTAATTTTTTTATCATTGCTCTACCTAATGAATTTTTAGGTAGCATTCCTTTAACTGCTAATTTAATAATCTTAGTAGGATCCCTATCTAAAATTGCTTTATATGGAATTTCTTTAAGTCCTCCAGCATACCCAGTATGATAAATATGTTTCTTTTGATCCCATTTATTTCCTGTTAGCTTAATCTTATCAGCATTGATTACGATTACATAATCCCCTGTATCGATATGAGGAGTGTAGATAGGTTTTCTTTTACCAGATAGTACCATTGCCAGTTCCGTAGCAAGTCTACCTAATACCATACCTTCTGCATCTATAATATACCATTGTCTTTCAATTTCATGGGGTTTTGCCATATAGCTTTTCATAATTATCCCTCCTTTTATAATTGTTTAGTTTATAAAAAAAGTTTCCGGGCTTCTTTTTTAAACACTGCTATACATTTTAACTCATCAAATAGCCTATTGTCAACTAAATTTTACATTATTTGTTAGCATTTTTTAGTTTTTCATAAACCCTATCGATTGCATCTATAAAGGCTTCTGGATTGTCGACATGAATATCGTGACTTGATTCTATTTCAATAAATTCACATAAATCCACTATTAAGGCACAAGTACGTTTGGCTTGTTCAAAAGTTGCTGCTGCCATAAGAATCTCACCGTCTTCAGAAAACATCTCATTTGCATGCATATAAACCACAGGGATATCTATATCCACTAAAAGTTTCTCATAATTAACGTCATTATGCCAGGTATAATTATAAAATTGATTACCATATTCTAAGTCATAAGTTTTAAAATATGTAAACATTTGATTTATGGATTTTGGAAAATAAAAAAATTGTGGAGGTTTGTCTGGATTTTTCTCTATTTGTCTACTCGCATGATTTGCTATAGTTGGCATAATATCTTTCATAAACATTTGTCCCTATAGAGCATTTTTTAAATAGTAAACATCGTATGGTTCATCCTTAGACCCTGTTAAGTAATCATTTATTGTCTTAAAACTATCTAGATAAGCCCAAGTCTTAGGCGCATAATCTTTTAGAGTAGAAAATATTGGAGGATCTTCTAACATTACGCCAGATACCAAAGGATTGTTTTTTGAAGCTACGTAAATTGCAAGCAATCCACCTGATGAGTGACCTGAGATTATAGTTTCTCTTTTAATTACATTTTCAATAAACCAAATAATATCGTCTCCATTGTCTACAATATTATAGTTTTCTGGATTATGGCTAGATTTTCCATGGCCATAGCAATCTATGGCGTAAATGTGGTACTTTTTCGAAAGCTTTAGAAATGAATCTGAATATACTTTCCAATCTCCACCTTGCCCATGTATTAGCAATAGTGGATGCCCATTATTTTTTCCTTCTCCGTAATTAATGATACTTCCCATTGGCAGAGCTACTGATTTTTCCACTATATTACTTTTTTCAATTTTTTTATCTATATCTTTTTTATAATTTAAATTTCTATATACTAAAGTTACTCCAAACAATAAAGCAATTATTATTATAATAAAAATAAGCCTAGTAAACAAAAAATCACCCTCTATTATTACATAATAACAATAAAAAAGTAATTTACCATCATAATATTGTAAAATCTCCCTTATTAAACCAATATATTTCCTTCAATATCCGATTCTTTTTTAATTGCCGTTACCCCTTCGATAATTCCTATAATAAATGGTACTACAGTCCAAAAAAATAAAAAATATAAAATACCTTTACCAATCTTCTTTGCATAAAACTTATGAACCCCAAATCCGCCTACTAATATTGCCAAAACTGAGTAAATCCATTTATTTACAAGTGCTTTGCCTGGTACTTCATGGTACAAATATTCATCTAAGTCATAAATACCTAAATCATCTTTTGCTAAAATATATTCTTCCTGATTGTCTATGGAATTATATACTTCTTCTAAATAGTTAAAATTCTCTACTTTTCTAACAAATAGTTCATTTTTAGAAGTATACAAATTTACTTTATCACCTACTTGGGGCTGAAAATCTAAGTCAGTCTTACTGACTTCTTTAACACTTCCATTTTCTAAACCAATTAATACTGAAGACTCTTCAATTTTTAGTATCTCATTCATTAACCAAACCTCCTCCTGCTACATGCCATATGTAAATACTAGCCACTGATCCATATGGACTAAATTTTTTTCTAAATTCTTCAAATTGTTCCTTTTCAATTTTTTCTAAACCATATATCATTTTTAAGCCTCTATGAATCGCCAAATCTCCATAACTTAGTATATCTGGTCTGTTCATAGTAAAAATAAGTAACATCTCGGCTGTCCAAGGTCCTACTCCCTTTAGACTACTCAATCTTTTAATTACTTCTTCATCTTCCATATTATATAATTTTTCTAAAATAATTTCTTTATCGATAATACTGCCAGCTATGGATTTAATATAACCCGCTTTTCTAAAGGACATTCCTAGTTTTTGTATTTCATCTATTGAGGCATTATGAAGATTTTGAGGAGTAATTTCTCCGAAATATTCATTCATTCTCTTCGTTATAGTGATTTGAGCTGCTGTAGATATTTGTTGTCCAATAATTTTTTGAATCAAAGATGGAAATAATTCTGGCATAGTTTCTCTTTTTATAAAACCTGCTTTTTCTATTACTTGTGCCATCTTT
>JAAYEN010000123.1 GCA_012728775.1 Tissierellia bacterium | reverse complement strand
GCTATGCTCGATGTGAATATTAAAGGCTTACTAAATGGTGTTCATGCCGTAGCGGAATCTATGGTAAAACGAAATAGTGGAACTATTATAAATATTAGTTCTATTGCTGGTATCAAAACTTTTCCAAATCATACTGCCTATGTGGGTACAAAATTTGCAGTTTCGGGGCTTTCTGAAAATCTGCGAGAAGAAATGGCGCCACATAATGTTCGTGTGATAACAATCGAACCAGGTGCTGTGGATACTACTTTGCTGTCACATACTACAGATGAATCTATAAAAGAGAACTACAATATCTGGAAAGAAGACATGGGTGGTGTTTTATCTGTGGAAGATGTGAGCAATGCTATAATATATGCGTATAATCAACCACAAAATGTATGTATCCGAGAAATTGTAATAGCTGCCACAAAACAACTCAGCTAAATTATATTATCAATAGAAACAGTGCCTATATATTCTTTGGATATATAAGCACTGTTTTTTATTTAAAGTCCATTTAGTCTTCATCTTCAGCATTAAACAACTCCTCATAGAACTTTCTATTTTCCTCGCCCCATTGGTCCAATGCATCTAGAATAGGAAATGCGGAACGACCTAAATTAGTCAGAAAGTACTCTGTGCGAGGTGGTTGTTCTGCATAAATTTTTCTATCTATAATCTTATACTCCAACAATTCTTTAAGTTGTTGATTTATTACACGTTCTGTTGCATCAGGCACCTCCTTAAATATCAGACTTGGACGTAATGGCTTATCTCGAAGTGCTTCTATGATGCAGATTTTCCACTTTCCTCCAAGCACTTGCATAGCAATACTATAACCACATTCTAGATATATAGGGATTTTTCTTTCAGACATAATTGTATAGTTAAATTGTAGAAGCAAGATACAAAAATAGTGCGAGAATGCATTCTTCGATTATTTTGATCATTATTTTCTTATCCCAACTCCTTCTCAAACATATACATCAGCTTATCTTTTTCATTCAGTTCTACACTTCTGCTTACCTTTTTGTTGGTAGGTCGATAACCCGAAAATCGAGTAACAAAAACGCCCAAGCCTTGTGTGTAGGAACTGACCTCTGCTGAGTATTCTTTACTAGTATCTAAAGGAATATTACCCAAAATAGTAGTCCAATCACCATCTGAAGTAATAGTAGATATTTCGCCTTGCATCTTGTTGATGTCTGTAATAGCTCTAGCATTCACAGCTAGCGGAATTTGCAATTTAAAATCTAAGATTGGCTCCAATAATTCAACATCAGCTTGTTGCAATGCCAATCGAAAAACATAAGGTGCTAAACTTCTAAAATCAGCAGGTGTACTCACTGGACTATAATAGATTCCATGAGAAAAAGTAACTTTTAGGTCAGTTACTTCCCAATCATACAAACCAGATTCACAAGCTTTCTTGACTCCATCGAACACTGCATTCTGAAAAGATTGATTCAAGTAGCCCAATGATATTTCACTCTCCATCACAAGTCCCGCCCCAATTGGCAAAGGCTCTATAATCAAGCCAATAGATGCCCAATAAGGATTAGGTGACACTTCGATATGAATGGTGTATTCTGACTTTGTTTTAAGGTGTTCTTTATAGATAGTTTTCACTTCTTCAAAGTAAGCATCTACCGAAAATCGCTCTTCCAATAAAGTTAAGATTACTTCCCGTTGAGTTGCTCCATAAAGAGAAACCTCCAATTCATTATTATCAGCATTGATACCAAATGCTAAAGATGGATCTTCTACTGATAATACATTCATAGCAGAAATTAATTTACTTCTATCCTCTACTTTGACAGGATGTATAGACGATTTGAGAGCAGGACTAGGGATATTCAATTTGCTGAATAAGCTCGGCTTTGTTCCTAAATAATCTCCTACCATCAGACTTTCTGCATGGTCTATAATTGCAATATCATTTGTGGAAACTTCGTCTGCATCTATTTCGTTTCCAGCGCAAAAGGTCTTTAAACTTCTTATCTTTAGATTCTCTTCTAAGCCATTGAGGGTGTATGACTTTCTTGTTTTAAGGCTTCCTCCTATAACTTTTAGAAAGGCTCGTTTCTGTTCCTTCTTATTATGCTCAATTTTATAAACATAAGCAGATAAATCGTTCTCTTGAAGAAGAGGTATTTCGATAAAAGTAGTGATTGAGTTTAGCAAATCTTCGATACCAATGCCATACATTGCTGAGCCATGATAAATAAGATGTAGTTTAGCAGCTTGAACAAGATGAACCATTGAATTCCAATAGTCTGAATTAGAGAGTAGCATGTCACTCAAGTATTTTTCAAGCAAGACATCATCTTTCTCTAAAATTGTTTCTCTATCCTTTTCTGATATGTAGTGTATTGTACAACTAGATGTTAATTCGTTGCCTTCAACGGATTGCATATAGATAATATCTTTAGAAAGGCTATTTTGTATTTCTAAATAAAGCTGATTTAGATTTACTCCCTCTCTGTCTATCTTATTGATAAATAGAATCGTTGGAATTTCTAGTTGTTGCAGGACATTGAACAACAACCTCGTTTGAGCTTGAATACCCTCTTTGGCAGACACCACAAGTATAGCACCATCTAGCATCCTAAAAGTGCGTTCTACCTCTGCCAGAAAGTCCATGTGTCCAGGAGTGTCGATGATATTAATCTTTGTATCATTCCATTGAATAGATGTTGTAGACGCT
>JAAYEN010000283.1 GCA_012728775.1 Tissierellia bacterium | reverse complement strand
TCCTTACCCGCAAATTTTCTAATAAGTCTTCTAATTTGTCTTTTTTTGATGCTTAATTTTTTAGATAGCCCATCATATTCCAGCACTTCTTTTATATTTGGAATATATAATATTCGTCCAAATACATCAGGTATAAGTTCGTCAGTAACATCTTTTACATCTTTTAAAAGAATTTTTTCGATTATATTTTCCTTTTCAAAAAGTTCAATAGCATCTGTAATCCACTGTGGTTGTCTTTCTTCTCCTTTTAGATGGCTTAAATAGGAATAATTAATGACGTCAGAAATAGTTTTAATCTCATTCTTATCCTTTAAAATTTCATGAAATAAAATGCTATTTGCTAGTCTTCTGGTCCATTTATATACTACTTCCGTATCCCTTAAAAATTTTCCGTCTATTTGTTCAAAGATATTATCAATAATTTTCATTAAGTTTTTTCCCCTAATCATAAAAGGATACACTTCATCACCAATTATAATATCTATGCCAACCTTATTTCCTTTGCCATATTTTTGTTCGTTTTCAATCTTGCCAAAGTAAATATTAACAGTGGGCACTCCAAAGAATTTAACAGGTTTTAATTTTGCAGAAATTTTAGGCTTTTTCTTAGTTCCTAAAATACTTCTTAAATAAAATTTAATTAAGGTATTAAAGTTGTTTTTCCCTAATCCTGTTATTCTCTTGGATAATTCTTCAATAGCCAAGTCCTTAGATGTTTTCTTAGCTAGAGTAATATTTTTTAAAACATATTCGACAAGTCCTGCTACTAGATCTCCTGTAATTAAATATCTAGAGGAATAGTCTTGTCCATTTATGACAGTAACCTCATTGTCATCTAGATTCTTATAACTAAAGTTTTTTATAAATTCACTGGAAATATCAAAAGTATAGTTGGATTTTTCACTTTCCAAATTATTAGTTAAAACTATATGCCTTACTGGAAGAGGATAGGTAACTACAGAACCAGTCTCAATATCGTAAAATGAATTGTCATTTATAGTATTCATCTTTGCAATATCTTGGGCGTGCATATGTCCTGTAAATATTACACTTATTCCATTATCTGCAAATGCTTCTGCAATAGTTTTGCCCATTAAACGATGATCGCCATTTGTAAATCTCTTATTCCAATTTTTTATAATATAAGGTTTTAAATAAACATCTTGATTATAAAAATGAGGAATAAAACCGTGATGTGCTAAAGCTATTATTACATCATTTCTGCTCCTAGCTTCCTGAGCTTTATCCAAAGTCCATTTTAACAAGGGCAAAGATATGGAGCCATTGGGTTCATTTATATCATCCCTTTGGGAATCAGTTGCATCCACGGAATATTGAAGTGTATCTAGTCCGATAATAGTAACACCACAAGTTCCCTTATTATCCCCAATATCTACTCTAGAAACGTAAGAAGTATATCCTTGGGCGAAATATTCACTCCCTGACTTTCTTTTATATTTACTATTTACTTCTTCTAAATAAGACGCAAAAATTGAAGAGTCTTTATATTTTTCAATAGCCTCTTTGTAAAATAAATCTCCATATAAATCAATTAAATCACCTGGTTTTGCAGAAGGGGTCTTTCTTGTTATTTCAAGTGATTGGTAATTATAGTCATAAGCTTTATTTGAATTAACATCGTGATTTCCAAAGATAGGAAATACGTATCTTCCTGGTCTTCTGTTTTTATATTCTTGAAATATTTCTATAAACTTCTCATGACCAAGATATTCTCCATCTTTGGTTAAGTCTCCTGTTATAAAGATAATGTCAGAGTCATTTTTTTCAATCAAATCTAAAGCTCCACGTA
>JAAYEN010000299.1 GCA_012728775.1 Tissierellia bacterium | reverse complement strand
TCCATCAAATTTAATTAGATATCCTGTTCCGTCTAATTCAATTTCTTCAATTGGATAAGTGGCATAAATAGTGACGCCTCCTGCTGAACCAGCAGTCAATACACCTTCTCCTTCAGAGTCTAGATTGATAAACAGCTCTCCATCTAATACATCTTCCGATAAGTTTTTTGCACCACTCATGTCAGTTTCTTCTGTAACGGTAATTAAAACCTCTAGAGGTGGATGTGATATTGTATCACTTTCTAAAATTGCTAGCGCCATTGCTATTGCAATTCCATTGTCAGCTCCCAAAGTTGTATTATTGGCTTTTAGAAATCCATCTTCTATCGTTAGCTCAATGGGATCTTTTGAAAAATCATGATTTGAATCTGAAGACTTTTCACACACCATATCCATATGCCCTTGCAGCACTACTGTTGGTGAATTTTCATATCCCTTTGTTCCATTTTTCTTGATAATAATATTTAGTTTTTCATCCTGAATGACTTCTAGGTTATTAGCCTTTGCAAAATCCCTTAGATAATCAGACACTTCCTTTTCATTTCTAGAGCATCTTGGTATTTTACTAATTTCTTTAAAATAAAATAAAACTCTATTTGACTCAATATTTTTCAAAAATTTTCCCCCTAAATTTATTCTACATTATTTTTAATTATTCTTAATAACACTTCTACTGCTTTTTTCATATTGTCATGTGAAATTATCTCAAATCTTCCATGATAATTGTATCCACCTGTAAATATATTAGGTGTCGGCAAGCCCATATATGATAATCTTGCACCATCAGTGCCTCCGCGAATCGGTTTTATTACCGGCTCTATTCCTACTTCTTCCATGGATTTTTTTGCCAAATCTATAATTTCCATATGAGGTAGAATTTTTTCTTTCATATTATAATAACTGTCTTTTATTTCCAGGTTGATTATATTTCCATATTTTTTATTTAAGAACTTCACGATATCTTCCATAAGTTTTTTCTTTTCAAGAAATTTTTCCATGTCATGATCTCTAATAATATATGACATCGTCGTAAAGTCTACTGTTCCACTTATATCAGTTAGCAAAAAGAATCCTTCATAGCCTTCTGTATATTCTGGTTTTTGATTTACTGGCAGCATTTGTTCGATTTCCATAGCTACTCTTTGAGAATTAACCATCACATTCTTTGCAGTACCTGGGTGCACGTTTTTTCCTTGAATTTTAATAAACACAGAAGCAGCATTGAAATTTTCATATTCCAGTTCTCCAAGGGGTCCTCCGTCTAGGGTGTAAGCAAAATCTGCGTCAAATTTTTCTACATTGAATAAATCTGCTCCTCGTCCTATTTCTTCATCAGGTGTAAAGCCAATTTTAATATCCCCATGTTTTATTTCTGGATTATCAATTAAATATTGGATTACTTCCATAATAATTGCAATTCCTGCTTTGTCATCTGCACCAAGTAACGTAGTTCCGTCAGTTGTAATAACTGTATGGCCAATTAAATCCTTTAAAAATGGAAATTCTCCTACGGTCAATTTATATTCTTCATTTAATTTAATATCTCCACCGTTATATTCAATTATTTGTGGATTAATACATCTTCCGTCCATGTCAGGGGATGTATCCATATGAGCTATCAGTCCTATTGTAGGTGCATCAGTTGAGTTGCCTTTTAATGAACCATATACATATCCGTGTTCATCTTGATACGCATCTTCTATTCCAATTTCTTTTAAATCTTCTACTAATATCTTGCCCAATTCCAATTGCCCTTTAGAAGAAGGACAATTATCGTTTTTGAAATCACTTTTAGTATCTATGCTAATATATTTTAAAAATCTTTCCAGCATTTTTTCCATAAGTACCTCCTAGGTATTATTTTCATATGGTTTGATTACCCAAATTTCTACAAAAAAAGCACAGGCATATTATCCTGTGCTATCTAAGATTACGCTAAAATTTTACGAACGACTTCGTTTACCATTTTTCCATCAGCTTTACCTTGGATTTTTGGCATTACGTC
>JAAYEN010000143.1 GCA_012728775.1 Tissierellia bacterium | reverse complement strand
TTTTGAATATCAAATCCATAAAATTTTCCCTCTAAAGACAATTTCTTAATTATTTTTAATGCGTCATTTCCATTTCCAACTGTAGCATCTATACAAATCCATTTTTTATTAACTACTTGTTCAATAATATTATCCACAATTGAATGGACGTTGGAAAATCTACCTATTGACACGTTTTAATTTCTCCACATACTGTAACTCTTCTTCGTTGAATTCTCGGTAATCCCCCGGTCTTAAACCGCCTATTTCTAACTCTCCAATACTTATTCTTTTCAAAGCTTTAACAGGATGATTAATTTCTTCAAACATTTTTTTTATTTGTCTATTTCTACCTTCGTCAATGGTTACTTCAATAACAGAATGAGTTTCGTAATTTTTTATAATTTTAACTTTTGCTCCCTTTGTTCTATATCCGTCAATTGTCATTCCACTTCTAAGTAAGTCTAATGATTTTTTATTGGGTCGACCAGTTACTGTTGCAATATAAGTTTTGTTTATCTCATATTTGGGATGTGTCATAATATTAGTCAATTCTCCATCATTTGTAAGTACAATTAAACCCGTGGTGTCTATATCTAGTCTACCTACAGGATAAATTCTATTTTTTGTTTCAATTATATCTGTAACATTTACTCTGTCCTTTTCGTCCCTCGCCGTGGATACTACTCCTATTGGCTTATTCAAAATATAGTATTCAAATTGGGATTTATTCCGAATAACTTTGCCGTCTACTTCAACTTTATCCTTTCTATCGACATCAAAAGCAGGGTCAATAATTACTGAATTATTAACCTTAACTCTACCTAATGCAATTATTTCTTCAGATTTTCTCCGTGAGGCTATTCCTGAATGTGCCAAAAACTTTTGTAATCTCAAATTTCTACCTCTTCTCTTTCAATTTGCGGTAATTCCTCTAAGCTATTCAAATTAAACTTTCTTAAAAATTTACTAGTTGTACTATATAAATTAGGTAAACCTGGCGCGTCAAGTTTATCAGAAATAAAAACAAATTCATCATTAATTAGTTTTGATATTATATAGTCGGATTTAACACCTCGTATATTGTCTATTTCACTTTTAGTTACTGGCTGTTTATAAGCAACTATTGATAAAACCTCTAATGCAGCATTAGATAAATTCTTTGTTTTATCATAATTAAAAAAAATAGATATAGAATCGTAAAACTCATGATTGGTTGTTAAAATCACTTCGCCATCATTTATTTGTAATTGTATTCCTTGATCTGCTCCATATTTTTCCTCATATAGTTCTGATAGAATTCCTAACATTTCATTTTCTCCAATGTTAAAGCTATCAGCTAACTTCTTCACCTTTATGGGTTCTCCTGACACAAAAAGTATTGCTTCAATAATATTTTTAATTTTTTTCATCTGTTTTTGCTATTATTATGCCCTCTTCTACATTTTGTTTTAAAACAATTTTCCCTATTTTAGTCAATTCTAGTATGGCTAAAAAATACGTAACTACTTCCAATTTTGTTGTATTTTCTGAGAATAGTGATTCAAAATTTATTGTTTTAAAAGAAATTAGTTTTTCTTTTAAAAATGCTATACCTTCTTCAACGGTTATTAGCTCGTCTTCAATGTCGAAATCGTATACTATATTATCTATGGTATTTTCTTTTATTAAATTTAAAAATGACTTCGCAAGTTTTGAAATGTCCATTTCTTTATAATCAATTTGTTCAGACATAGCAAGAATTGTTAAATCTTCAGGTTTTTTTTCAAGTTTGATAGACCCAATGTCATAATACCCCAATAAAATTTCTGAAAGATTTTTAAAATAATTATACTCAATTATCCTATTGACAAGACTTTCTCTAGGATCTTCTTCTTCAGACTCATCTTCAAAAATAGGTAAAAGAAGTTTACTTTTTATTTGAAGTAAGGTAGCAGCCATATCTGAGAATTCAAGAAATGATTCCAAGTTTTTATAACTAATTTCTCCCATGGTTGCTAGAAATTTGTCGGTTAGATTAGATATTGGAATGTCATATATGTCAATCTTCTCTTTCTTAATTAAACTGAGTAAGAGGTCCATTGGACCATCATATATATTTTTAATTGAAACATTAATAACACTTTCCATAATCAGAAAAACAATACCTCTACAATTTTAGTTACAATTGGCCAAATGATACTACTGATTCTATTTGTGAAAATCAATATCATTAAAATTAAATAAAAATATCTTTCGTTTTTTGTAAAAAAGTATTCAATTTTATTAGGAAGCAAAGAAAAAAGTATTTTAGATCCGTCTAAAGGCGGAAAAGGCAATAAATTAAATACTCCTAACATAATATTTACATACGCTAAAATAAATAAAAATTGATAAAAATAGCTATTTGGGATAATTGTCAATCTAAATAAAATTGATGCTATTATCGCTATTAAAAAATTAGTTACTATTCCAGCGATTGACACGATAATTGTGTCCCTTTTTCTTTTCTTGAAATACAAGGGATTAATTGGTACACCTTTAGCCCATCCAATTCTAAAAATTAGCATTGCTAATAACCCAACAGGGTCAACATGTGCCAGTGGATTTAATGTTAATCTACCAGCGTGTTTTGCAGTGGGGTCACCTAATTTATATGCTGCATATCCATGTGCATATTCATGGAATACTACGGCAATTATAAATGATATGACATATATTGCTGTTTCAATGGGATTTTTATTCATTCTTACTTCTTTCATTTTTTATTAATAATATTGCAATAATTGTTTTCGCATCTACAATATCACCATTTAATACCTTTTCATAGGCTTCATCAAATGGAATTTCTACAACCTCTACATATTCATGCTCGTCTAAATTCTGTTCTCCAAGTACTAAATCATCTGCTACAAACAAGTGTATTTTCTCAGTGCAATATCCTGGAGTAGGATAAAATTCAGTTATATATCTTAATTTTTGGGCTGAATATCCAGTCTCCTCTTGTAGTTCTCTTAATGCTGTTGACCGAGGTTCTTCACCAATTTCTAATTTACCAGCAGGTATTTCTAGTATTTCTTTTGAAATAGCTTGTCGGTATTGATTAACTAAAATAATATTATCTTTTTTTGTAATAGCTACGACTCCAACTCCGCCACTATGTTCAACAATTTCTCTTTTTGTATATTTTTTATCTGGCAACTCTACTGTATCTACTTTTAGATTTAGAATTTTGCCTTCATATATTTTTTCGGATTTTATAGTTACTTCTTCTTGAATCATTTTTCACCTCTTAAATTATCATCTATCATATTTTTTGCAGTATTGTAAGTGTGATCACTATATTTATCACCTTCAATAATTCGAGCCAGCTCTTTAATTCTCTCATCATATAATAATTCTTTTACGTTTGAAAAAATCTTGCCTTGCAAGTTTTCTTTATAAACTAAAAACTGCTTGTCACCTTTTGCAATAATTTGTGGCAAGTGGGATATACAAATTAATTGATGATTGTTAGATAAGGTTTTTAATTTAGTTCCTACCACATTCCCTGCATTACCACTTATACCCGTATCTATTTCATCGAAAATTATTGTTGGTGTCTTCTCTACCTCAGCCTCTATAGATTTTATAGCTAACATGAATCTACTGATTTCTCCACCAGATGCCACAGAAGAAAATTCTTTTAATGGCTCATTTTTGTTAAAGCTTATCATAAAAGAAATCTCGTCTTTTCCCTTTATGTTAATATCTGTATCCTTGAAATAAACTTTAAAACTTGTATCTTCCATGTCAAGTTCTTTTAATTGTATTTTTAAATTATTTTCGAAATTTATTGTAATTTTTTTTCTATTGTCACTAATTAATTCTGCGATGCTGAATAATTCTAATTTAATTCTTTCTATTTCATCTTCTTTATATTTGAGATTTTTTTCATAATTTTTAATATTATCAACTTGCTTTATAGCATTTTCATAAAATTCATTTATTTCTCCTATGGAGTTTCCGTATTTCCTTTTTGCTTCAAATAGAGTACTTCTCTGTCCATCTAATAAGACATATTCTTCATCATCAAAATTCAAAGTATCGAAATAATATCCTATTTCTCTTTTTATATCCTCAGCTTCAATAAATATTTGTGAAATTCTATTAGAAATTTCAATAAATGTTGAATCAAACCTACATATATCCTCAGAGTATTTGTTTATTCTTCCAAGTCCAGACATAATATCTTGTTCATCTTCGCCTAAAATAGACATGATTTTTATTACACTATCTCTTAAATGTTGTTGATTTTCAATTATTTCTAGTCTTCGATCTAGTTCATCTTCATTAATTTCCAATACTTTTGAAGATTCTATATCTTCAATCTGATACATTAAAAACTCTAAATTCCTACTTACTTCTTCTGGTGTCTTTTTGTATTGATTTAAAGTGCTAATTTTATCTGTGTACTCATTATATAAACTTTCATATTCTAATAATTTCACCTTATGTTCTTTAGAACCCAATGAGTCTATAAAATTTCTTTGCTCCGCTTTAGAAAGTATTGTAATATTTTCAAATTGGCCGTAAATATCAATTAAATATTTAGATATATCTTTAAGAACTGAAGAAGGAACTGGAATATTATTAACTTTAGAAACTGTACTAGATTTCATCGATATTTCTCTAGATAAAACTAATCCACCGTCCTCATCGTAATAATTATTATCTTTTAAATATTGAATCAAAGATATATTATCTTCAATATCAAACGCACCAGAAATAAAGGCACTCTCTTTTCCAATTCTAATTTTATCCTTATGAGCTCTGTTTCCCATTAACACAGAAATAGAATCTATTAGATTTGATTTTCCAGATCCTGTTTCTCCCATTATTATATTCAATCCGCTATATAATTTTAAATTTAAATCATCTATTAGAGCAAAATTCTTAATTGTAACTTCTTTGAACATAATTCACCTTACCAAATGATTACTTGATCTTACTACTTCTTCTACCATTTCTTTTTGTATTGATGCACCATTTTTAGAAATTTCTATTAAAAACTCAATATTTCCTCCAGCTCCTGTTATTGGAGAGAATGTGAGATTTTTTATTGTATAATTAGCAGAAACTACAAATTCAAATATTTTATTTATTGCATTAATTTTTACTTTGTCATCTCTAACAATACCTTTTTTGCCAACTTCTGATTTACTTGCTTCGAATTGTGGTTTTATTAGTCCTACGATTGAGCCATTATCATCTAGGATTTCAAAAGCTTTTGGTAAAATTAGAGTCAAAGATATAAATGAGACATCAATAGAGATAAAATCTAATTTTTCATCAATCAATTTATTGTCTAGATGTCTTATATTGGTTCTTTCTATAGTTACCACATTGGGATTACTTCTTATTTTCCAGTCTAATTGACCATAACCTACATCTATAGCATATACTTTGCTTGCACCGTTTTGAAGCATACAATCAGTAAATCCGCCAGTAGATGCTCCAAAATCTCCGCAAATTTTACCTTTTAGATTTATATCAAATTCTTCAAGAGCTTTTTCTAATTTATATCCACCTCTTGATACAAATTTCTCTTCTTCTCCTCGGAGAGTAAATATCGTACCTTCTTCAAACATATCGCCAGGTTTTAAAACTTTTTGTTCCCCAACATACATTTTCCCTGCCATAATTAGCCTTTTGGCTTTTTCTCTTGAATTTGCTATGTTTTGATTAAAAACTAAAATATCAGCTCTATTTTTTTTCATATAATTTTATCATCAAATCCTTTGTTTTATGCAATTTTAGAGTTTCTAAATCAGATAATAATGAACATTTCAATTTATCAACTAATGTACTCATCTCTTCTTCATTATAAAATTTAAATAGTGTTATTTTTCCAATCTTTTCGTCTTCAAGCTTGTCAGAAATATCGTCCATTATTTGAAATAGTGTTCCAAAATTTTTTCCGATATTCCTTAATATATCTATTTCAAAATCCGATCTATTATTTATTATACCTGGTATAATAAAAGAAGATTGAAATAAAGCTGATGTCTTATACTCGTACATCTTAATTACCATCTCTGGAGAATCTAAAACTTCTGAACTTATGTCTAATATTTGGCCACCAATCATCCCAAAATCATTAGAGTTTTTAGCCAAAATATTTATACACTTAAGTCTTGATAGATAATCTTCACTGTCATCATCGATATTAGATGCGCATTCAAACGCTTTTGTTAATAAAAAATCTCCTAGTAATATTGCTGTGGCTTCATCATATTTTTTGTGAATAGTAAGTTGACCTCTTCTGTAGTCATCATCATCCATAGCGGGTAAATCATCATGAATTAGAGAATAATTGTGAATTAACTCAATAGCAATTGCGAAATTTTTAATCGTTTCAAATTTTCCACCAAGATCATCGTTTACCGATAGCATAAATGCTGGTCTAAGCATTTTACCTCTCGATGAGAAGTGATAATTTACTCCATTATAAAGCGACTCTACGCCTTTGTTTTTTTCAATATCATTATAAATAGATTTTATTTCTAAATATATTTGATTAAGGTCTTTGTCAATTGATTTCGTCATTTTCATTTGTTTCAAAATCTTCCATTCCTTCATCAGTTATCAATTTTATTTCTCTTTTGTATTCATTTAAATACTTTTCTAGTTCTTTATATAAAGTCAAAGCCCTTTTATATTTTGTCATCATTTCATCTAGATTAATATCTGATGACTCCATGTCTGTTAATATTGCTTCTAATTCTTTTAGTGTTTCTTCGTAGTTCATTTTATTCCTTCCTTTTTAAGTACTTTTACACTCAATTCACCATCAAAAAATGCAACTTCTAGAGATTCATTTAATTCAACATCATTAATACTTTTTATAAGTTTTCCATAGCTATTTGTTACCACAGTATAACCTTGACTCATCATAGTATTAATATCTAATTTATCAATTCTAGATTTATATTTAAGTAATCTATTTTCTTCAATATTTAACTTCTTTTCAATTTTTTGAATTATTTGGTTAAAGTTCTTTTCTGCCTCCAATGATACTTTTTCTGTTTTATTCAAAAGTAGACTAGAGTCAATTCTATGATGTAATAAATTCAACTTTTCATTGTCTAAATTTAATTTATTTTCTAAATCTCTTTTTAAATAAATGATTTTCTCTCTATATTTTAAAAGTTTATTGTTAACTAAATTATCAATACTTAATAAATTCATTCTTTTATCTATTATAGCCAAATCATTTTCTTTTTTTTCAATATTTTTAGTTGTTAAGACCTTTATCCTATCAATTCTTGACTCAACTGTATTTAGAAAAGCACTAAAGTCTGGAGCAATTATCTCTGCTGCTACAGACGGAGTTGCAGCTCTAACATCTGCTACAAAATCTGTTATTACAAAATCAATTTCGTGTCCAACGGCAGAAATTACTGGTATAGGATAGTTGAATATTTTTATAGCCAATTCCTTTGAATTAAATGAATCCAGGTCCTCATAGGATCCTCCACCTCTTCCAATAATAATGACGTCCATATCTGAAGTTTCAAAATAATCTAACCCATCTATCAAAGAATCTTTGGCATATGCACCTTGAACAACTGCAGGATATAAATATATACTTAAATATTGATTTTTTCTACTTATTACAGATATTATGTCTTTAATAGCTGCTCCCGTAGGTGAAGTAATAATTCCTATTTTTCTTGGAAATATTGGCAATTGTTTTTTATATTTTTCTAGAAAATAGCCATCCTTTTCTAATTCATCTTTCAATAAAAGGAAGTTTTCATAAATTTTACCTAGTCCTATCTTTTCAATATCTTCAACTAGCATACTCAATTTCCCGTTTGCTTCATATAAAGAAACTCTTCCAGTTATGCCAACTTGATCTCCATTTTTAAAATCTCTTACATCTTTTTTTTGGCTAAAATTATGAAATACACAATCTAATCTGGAATATTCATCCTTAATAGAAAAATAAGCTGTGCCATTTGAATGAAAATTCAAATTAGATATTTCACCTTCAACGATTAGTCGCGTCAAGACATAGTCTTTTGAAGTTAGACTTTTTATGTAATTCATCAACTCAGATACTTTTAAATTAATCATATAAAAATAAAGAGCCTGATAATCAGGCTATTTTTCACTCCTTATTATTGTGCCTAAGATTCCATTTATTAGTTTTGAAGAATCCTTGGTGCCAAATTTTTTAGCAATTTCAACAGCTTCATTAATCGCAACTTCGTTAGGTATATTTTCTGCATACAAAATTTCATAAACTGCTACTCTTAAAATTGATAAATCCAACTTAAATAGTCTTTCAATGGTCCAATTTTTTAAACTATTACTTATAGTGCTGTCTATGTTGTCTAGATGCTTTTCAATTATGCCATATCCCAATGTTATAAACTCAACTTCATCTTCTTCATAACCAAAATTATTAACAAATATATCAACCTTATCGATATTAAAATCATTGTCAAAAAGACTTTGATACATTAATGAAACTAGTCCTTCTCTGGCTTTTTTTCGACTCATTATTTGCTATTTTCCTTGACTTCTTTAGGAACTACCACATTAGATATAATAACATTAATTTCGTTAACATTTAGACCTGTCATCGTCTCAATTCGTTCTTTTACACTGTTTTGTATTTCTTGTGACACTTTAATTAAATTAATACCATATTCTACCGATACTTTTATAGTCATATAAACATTATTTTCATCTATATTTACTTCTATATCTCTATTCAAATGTTTAGTGCTAAATAGTTCAACTACTCCTGCTGGGATTACACTAACACCTTGAATTCTACTTGTTTCTACTGTAGCTATTGAAATTAAAACTTCTTCTGTTATATGAACAGTACCTGAATTTAGTTCGTTTAATATTTCTTTACTCATAAACAACCTCCATTATCTTGATTATAACATATTCATAATATTTTTAAAACAAATTGAAAAGTAACTTCCTGGGCAGAAAGTTACTTTCCAAATAAATTATTTATCTTTCACTGTATCCCAATCTTTTAAAAATTGTTCAATTCCCGAATCTGTTAATGGATGTTTGAACATTTGATTAAAAATCTTAAATGGTATAGTAGCAATATCTGCACCACTTAATGCGCATTCAATTACATGCATTGGATGACGAATGCTAGCTGCAATGATTTCAGTTTCAATACAGAACGTATCGAATATATCGACAACATCTTCAATTAATTTCATTCCATCAGTACTAATATCGTCAAGTCTACCAATAAACGGGCTTACATAAGAAGCTCCAGCTTTTGCAGCCATTAAAGCTTGATTAGCGCTAAATATCAAAGTTACATTTGTTTTAATTCCTTCTTTGTCAAGTTGACTAACAGCTTTTAGTCCCTCTTTAGTCATTGGAACTTTAATTATTATATTTTTATGGATTTTTGCTAATTCTCTAGCTTCTTCCACCATACCTTCAGATTCTAAAGAAATTACCTCTGCACTAATTGGTCCGTCTACAATTTCAGTGATTTCTTTTACTACTTCTTCAAAGTTTCTTCCTTCTTTTGCAATAAGAGATGGATTAGTTGTTACTCCATCTAAAATTCCCCATGAATTAACTTCTATAATTTCATCAATGTTCGCAGTATCAATAAAAAATTTCATTTTATTCCTCCTATTTTATCTTTGCAAAAATCATTTTGCCTGCATTTGTTTGCAATACACTTGTAACTACTACCTCTTTAGATTCACCTATAAACCCTTTACCATTTTCTATAACGATCATGGTTCCATCATCTAAGTAAGCAACTCCTTGGTTTATTTCTTGTCCTTCTTTAATTATTTGAACAAACATAGATTCTCCTGGAATTGCAACAGGTTTAAGAGCATTTGCCAGCTCATTAATATTTAAAACTCCCACGCCTTGAACTTCTGCTACCTTATTAAGATTGAAATCATTTGTGATGATTTTAGCTTGTTCGTCTTTGGCTAGTTTAACTAATTTTGAATCAACTTCTTCTACTTCTTCATACTTATTCTCAACTATAATAACTTTTATGTTATTCAAACTTTGTATCCCGTTCATAACTTCCAAACCGCGTCTACCTCTGTTTCTTTTTAAGGAATCTGAGCTGTCGGCAATATGTTGAAGTTCTTCTAAAATAAATAGAGGTAATATAAGTGGACCTTCTAGAAACCCTGATTTAGCAATTTCCAATATTCTTCCATCTATAATTGCACTGGTATCTAGTATCTTTTTGTCTGTATATTCTAATTCCCCAACAGTTTCCTCAGAAATTTTTCTGTGTCTACTTGATGGACTACTTTCTTTTAAAATTGCTAGTAGTGTTTCTTTATTTTTGGTTGTTAGGGCTAGTCCTAAATATCCAAAAACTACATAAATTATCAAAGATATCAAGCTTCCAAAAAATCCTAAGTTAAAGTTTGTAATCATTTGACTTAATAAAAAAGCAATTAATAAACCAATGATTAAACCAATTGAAGCAAAAATTAATTCATACAACGGTTTTTTAGATAATTCTTGTTCTATTTGTTTTATTAAATTTGTTAGAAGATTTCCTAAACGCCCTGAAATAGAATAAAAAATAAGTGCAAAAATTAGAGACGTTATTACTGTTGCTGATAATTTCAAATAGCTGTTGCTAATGTTAACTATATCGCTGTTTATCAACGAAGTAACAGCAATATAACCAATGACTGAACCAATCAAGGTGATGGCTACTTTAAATATTATTTTATTTAATTTTTTTAAATTCATTTTTCACCTCCTTGTTAGAAAAACAATTTTATTGCTTCTTTTAAATTTTTCACTTTAATAATTTTCAAGTTACTCATTTCTTGATTAATTATTTGAGAATCTGATACCACTATTGCTGAATATCCTAGCCTTGAAACTTCATTTAGTCTATGCTTGATGTTTTGAACTTTTTTGACATTACCTGTTAAACCTATTTCCCCACAAAATACTACATCATTACCAAGGGATTTCTTATAATAGCTGGAAACTATTGACATAGCTATAGAAAAATCTGCAGACACATCATTAATTTTAGCGCCACCTGTTGTTTTTAAAATAATATTTTTATCTTCAAGAGGAATACCTGCGGTCTCTTCTAGTATGGAAGCTATAATATTTAAATTATCTCTTCGGACTGATTCAGAAATTCTTTGAGGATAAGGGAAATACGATTTTGAAACTAATGATTCAACTTCTCCAATAATATATCGACTTCCATGTTTTAATACACTTAATGACTTCCCAAAAGAATTAGACTCATTAGATACAAAAAATTCAGAAGGATTATCTATTGAAATCAAGCCTCCTTCTGTCATTTCAAAAAAACCAACTTCTCCAGTATCTCCATATCTGTTTTTAGTACTATATAAAGTCCTAATTTGATCTGACTCTCCTGTTTCTAATATTAATACACAGTCTACCAAATGTTCTAACGTTCTTACACCAGCAAGTTCGTCTTGCTTGGTCATTTGTCCAACGATAAATGATGCTCTCTTTTTATTGCTGTATTTTGAAATATTTACAATTTTTGACGACACTTCATTTACTTGGGTTGGAGAACCACTCTTTTGAGTTAAATTATCATCAGTAATAGTCTGAATGCTATCAAAAATAAGTATATCTGGATCTATCTCTTCAATTTCATTTTGAATTGCATTGATGGAGTTTGTACTCATAACCCAAATATTATCTGAGCTAATATCTAGTCTATCCGCTCGATTTCTTATTTGGGATTCAGATTCTTCACCTGACGCATAAAGAACCTTATAATTTTGTTTTGCTAAATCTTCAGATAATTGAAGCAAGAGTGTGGACTTACCAGCGCCGGGCTTCGCAGTAACAATAGTAACTGAGTCCCGAACTATTCCATTACCTAACACTCTGTTTAGTTCACCAATATTTGTTTGAATTCTAGTATTAGACGATATGGAAATTTCAGCCAATTTTTTAGGTGTAGAAGCCAAATTTCGAACTTTAGATTCAATAGTTGACTTGGCCATAATTGGTTTTTCCGTTAAAGTGCCCCAACTGCCACAAGATGGACATTTTCCAAAATATCCTGTGGTTTCATAGTCGCAGTTGGAGCATATATACATAGTCTTAGTTTTAGACATCTAACTAAACTTCTAGTTCCTCAAACTCTTCAGAGTCTTCTGTATCTAATTCATCTTCATCATCAAAATCATCAAATATATCTAAATATTTTTCCTCAAATTCATCAAAATCAAAATCATCAAAGTTATCAAATCCATCTAGATCCAAATCGTAAACATATCCTTCTAAATCAGATAGATCCATGTCCATGTCTTCCATATCTTCTAGTATCAAATCTTGTCTATACTCCAGATCATCTATAGCTAATGCCAAATTTTCCAAAACATTTATAGTTTCAGCCAAAAGCTTACCCTCATCATTTTGAGTATCAATTTTTAGACCATCTGCTAATCCCTTTAAATATGCAACTCTTTCTAATATACTTTTCATTTTATCCTCCTAAGATCTAGACATGTATTCGCCAGTTCTAGTATCAATCCTCAATGTATCTCCATTATTTACAAAAAGTGGTACGTTTAATGTATATCCAGTTTCTACTGTTGCTGGTTTTGTTGCACCAGAAGATGTATCTCCTTTGATACCTGGCTCAGTAGCTATAACCTGTAATTCCACAAAATTTGGTGGCTCCACTGCAAATGGCTTGTTTTTATAAGATCTAACTGTCGCCATATCATTTTCTTTTATCCATTTTATAGCATTTTCTACTGCATCTAGTTCGAATGGAACCTGTTCATATGTTTCAGTGTCCATAAAATAATATAATTCTCCATCATTATACAAATACTGCATATCTTTTGTTTCTATAATAGCTCTTGGAAATCTTTCAGTTGGATTAAATGTAGTATCTTTATTTGCACCAGTCGTCAATGATCTGACTTTTGTTCTGACAAATGCTGCGCCTTTACCTGGCTTTACATGTTGAAAATCAACTATTTCATAAATATCCCCATCCATTTCAAAAGCTATGCCTTTTCTAAATTCACCTGCTGATATCATAGCAACCTCCTGTTTGTAATAAAATTATAACACAATTAGAGTTGAATACAATAAATTTTTCCAGCGAATTATTCGCTATTGATGGTTATACCCAATATCTCTCTATAAAAAGCACTATTTAAGTACTTAACATAAGTATCTATATAAGATTTAGTATATAGAGTCATACTTTGAGGATATGAACCATCTTCTTCAAGCTCAATTAAAATTCCATTTATTTTACAGCTATATCCATTGTCAATTATAGTACCTGAGCTAGAAATAACTATTCCATTCAATATCAAATTTGTATTAAGGTTTAATATTCCATCTATATAAAAAGTTCCAAGTAAAGAAATATTGCCACTATTATTTTCATCACCAATATCTGTAACGTTTAGAAATTCAAAATGTCTTTGGCTAGATAATGATTCTAGAAAAATTGGAGTCTCATTTGTCTTTGATAAAAGTCCAACATTGCCTCCAATGGAACCAATATATTGGTCTGAAGTAGGATTTATTATTGGCATTTCTCCTGTGTAGCGTTTTTCTTTTAAAAATTTAGTCTTAAAATCTAAAAAAGCTTTTTTATTTGAAGTGGATAGAATATTTTCTTTAATTAAAGGTTTATTTTCAAAGTAAAATATTTTATTATATTTGCTTAGTGTGGCTGTTGCATTGCTATCAATTTCTTCATAAGAACTATTAATTGAAATCATTGTAGATGGAATCTCTTCATACTTTATATCCGTTTTCTTTATATTTACTATATGATCCAAATCAGAAAACAGTGGATTTGAATAAGACTGATCTTCATTTAAAAATTTTTTTATTTCTTGTCTTAAATATGATTCGGCAATATATCTAGATTGAAGATTATACTTTGAGTTTTTGATTATTAATGTGTTTTGATAATTTGTTATCCCAATAAAAGCAATTGATAATGATAAAAGGCTTATGAATATTAGTAAAATTATACTTATATATCCTTTAGTTTTATTCAAAATCATATATTACACCTCGAATATAATGGACCTTTTCTAATTCCTCAAATTTATTTTTTAAAGTAATTTTAAGTGTTTTATTTTTTTCATTGTAATTAGAACTAAATGATTCCAGTTCATCGATTATTGGATTGTTGCCTGAAAAATCTTTTAAATCCATTCTTTTATGTAGAACTGGATATTTTTGATTTATTCTCACTAATTGTTTTCTTTCATAAATATAGGTAGTTACACTATATTTTTTATTTTTACTTGATGCATCTATGTTGACTAATAGTATTCCTAAATTATTATTATACTTAGTACTTGAAAAATCTTTTGCAATGATCAAATCAGCAGAGTCTATTTCGTTTATTATATAATTTAATCCATACTCTAATTTTAACTGATTCTCACTTATTAATTCTATTTCTTTTGTCATTAAATTTGTCGTGAATACTAAATTTAGCAATCCTGTGGACATAAGGCTAATCAATGCAATACTAATTACAAGTTCAATTAAAGTAAAACCTTTTAAACTTTTTTTAATAATATGTTTGAAGTAGAATTTCATCATCTGTTTCCTCTGAAGTTATCTTTACCTCTATATGTTTAAAATCTTCGTTTAAATTAGTAATTTTATAATTAATAATAAATTTGTCATTTTTTGTTGAAATTGTATCTCCGCCTATTTCACTTTCGATTAAATTCTCTGCTATACTTAGCATTTCCCTATATAGAGTTTGTCGTTGAACCATCTTATTTAAACTAAGCAAACTAGTCACCAAGCCCAAAGAAATTATTGATAAGAGAAATATAGAAATAATTACCTCTATTAAAGTAAAACCGCTTGTCTTTTTAATCATCTGATTTCCTCGCATTTACTTTACCAGTTACTGGCGTAACAGCAATCACATACTCCTCAGATTCTCCAGATAAAAAAATTGTTCCTGAACCTTTAAAAGATGGACTTCCATTTTTTGTAAAAGTAAAAGTTTCAATATTTGATTTTCTCTTGTTTAATTCTAATTTTTTTAATTCAATAACTTCTTGATCTAAAGAGTTAGTATAATTATTATTGGTAAAATTAAAAGTGATACTTTGTGGTTTTCTAGTCACTATAGAATGATTCCTAGTGTTATTTATGCTAGTCACTATTTGTTTTAATTCAACTTCTTCCAATCTATTGCTTATGACAAATGACTTTACAATAAGTAAATAGGAAATCAAAGAAATAATCCCTATGGTTATTATTAGTTCAACTAGAGTTATTCCTTTTACTTTTTTATTTTTTCTCAATTGTTGCAAGATTCTTAATAAATCCACTGTTATTACCTGCTTTATCAATACATTTAAAAGATATTATTCCTAAAGGATACATATTGGAATCAACAGGCAATGTAAATTCAATTATCTGCCACCCGTCGATTTTCTTTGAGCCTTCTAGTACAACAATATCTTCAGAAGAAGTTTTACAATCAAATAAAATTTTACTTCCCACATTTCCATCAAATTCGAAAACAATTAAGTCTTTAGGTTTATTAATTACTATTGGAGTATTATTTAAGTCTACTACACCGTCTATAAACAAAGTAAGCTCACTAGTTTCTGAGTCTATAAAAAAATTATTTAATACATTAGGATTGTTTTTTAGTCTAATATAATTTTTATCGAAATAGTTCGAATCGATTATTAAATTCACATCCCAATTTAATAAATAATTATTTAAAAAGCTTTGATCAATGATAGATGACATATTATCATTTATTTTTAAAAAATTATTATAATTTTTTATTTTATCTTCGGTTATCATCGTTGTTACTACAGTTGAACCTTCATTATGCGTATTTTCTTCATTTAAAATTGCCTTATTGGAATCTATAACTTCATTCGATTTTAACTTATCATTGCCTTTTTCACTGAAGCTAGATTTAACTTTGGGAGTATTGCGATTATTTTCTGTATCCTCATTCTCGCTTTCAGCTTTATTGCCATATATGCTATCAATTAAGCTAGTAAAATCTTCACTGGAATCTTCTGAGTTGGCATCATTGTTGTTTTTACTAACTATGCCTGAGTATGGAACTTCCTTTAAAGTATATTCTCTAAGTGCAATCTCTAAAAATAATTTTTCTTTGTCAATTCTGTTAAGACTAATATTTTCTACGAATAATTTTTCATTTTGTTTAACTTCTTTTAAATATTCTAAAATATTTCCTAATGAACCTTCTAACCTCGTTATGGACTGGACATAAAACACTTCTACGTCATCAATTTCGCCTTTATTTATTGGTGAAATCGAAATATTTTTAAGTTCTAGATTCTTTTCTTCAGCTATAGTTTTTGTATCAATTAATTTTCCAAAATCATTGTGATATAGATCTATTTTATCCTTTGTAATTTTCATGCTTTCCAATTCCAATGAAAAATCATCGTGCAATTCTTTAATCTCCATGTAAGTGCTATGATTTATTCCATTGCTAGAAAAATTTGAGGCATTTACTTCATTTGAAAGCGTATCCCTTACGAAACTTACATATAAAAATACTATTAATACCAAAGACAGTATGTAAACCAATATCTTTTCTCTACTAGACAGTGAAATTTTAGTCATTAACTTCTCCTCCCTCATTTAAAATAAATGTATAAAATCCGTTGGAAAAATTTAATTCTCCAATATAAAAATTGCCTCCATTTTCATTTAAAATTTCTATCCAATTATCAACCGATTCCTTTTCCAAAGAATTTCCTATAAGAGTAAACGTTACCTCAAGAGAAACAGATGTAAGGAATATATTATTCGATTCCAACTTGCTGGATATGTCTAATAAACTAATTATCTTATCAAATTTTTGTGCGTTTTTATCTAAGTTTGTAAAAAAACGTTGTGAATTTTTAAGATCCAAAACCATTTTTTCTAATATCTCCGTTTCCATTTTTAGAGACATTACTTCCTCTTCCCTAACAAATATTTCGTCAGATACGTGAGAAATTTCTTTCTTTAAATTAAGATAATCTATTGCAATTAGTCCTAATATTAATAGTACTGGCAGTAAGAAAAGAATAGATTTATTAATATTTGATTTTTTTCTAAAGTTTTCTTTTTCATCATTCTTTATAAAATTTACAGGCTTCATTTTATAACTCCAAAATATTTTTTTACATCAAATGGTCGAGCTGTTATTTTCATTTTAAATTTATCAAACATTACAATATTCCAGATATTTATTAATGTCCAATCACCTATGGAATAAAGAACTTTAGTCTCTAGGCTATCAATACTTTGGAATATTTCCTTCAATATAAGGTACATTTGATCTATTATTTTATCCTCTGGTATAGCTCCTCCTGAAATTGAAATGTCTTCTAGGTTAATAATTCTATATTCTTTAAATTCGGATTGTTCTATAATAAAATACTCTAGAAATTTATCTTCAATATTAAAAAATATAAAATCATCTGAATTATTATCGCCCCAAAAATTTAACAGTTCACTAGTAAATAATGTGAAGTATATATTTTGAAAATTCAATTCTTTTAATATATTTTCAATATGTTTCAAAACGTTTTTGTTTATACCAAAAACGGCAACATATTCATTAATTACTTGTGATTCAATAGCCAGATTATCCTTTGAAAATGGTATCAATTCATCAAGATTATATTTTATATAACCATCTAAATCATTCTCATCAATGCCTTCTACCTTCTTTATTCTAAATATGTTTTTTGGTGAGGAGTATCTAATAAGTAGGTTATCATTTTCATTTACTTCAGATAGAAACTTATTTAATACATATGTTAGTTGAATTTCATCAATGTTGTTACCTTCATATATCATTTCTTCATCCAATTTTAGACGAGAAATACTATTTGTACTTCCCGACTCTTCCAATCTTAATTCTGATAGATTGTTTATAGTAAGTATATAGTTCTTTTTAGTTCCAAACATCTTATTACCTCAACAATAATATTATTATGTATGACATGGTCATAAATTTAATAAATCCTATTTTATCTTGCCTATGTAATGACTTTGTTATCAGACCTACTATTGAATACATGGCTCCTAAAGTAAATGTTAAAGTGAAAAAGGAAAAATATTCTAGGATACCAATAAATCCTAACGAAAATATTCCATTTAAAATTACGTCTCCTAGTCCCATACCATTTCGTGATACTAAGTATATCGAAATAAATACCACATTCCCAACTACAAACGAGGACAAATTAAATTTATCATAAAATACTATATAAATTAACTTATACAAAAAGTAGAATAATAAAATATCTACACTAATTTCTAGATGCATTTCATCTTCGCTTGTTAAAATGATAAGTATCAATAATTCCATCAAAACGAAGTATAAACCATTCTCATGTGGTTTTGAACTCATTAATTTAAGAAAAATTAGTTGAAATGCAGTTAGAAAAGCAACTTCGTAGAGTAATTTATGATAATTTTTTAGTACTCTTAATCCATTTTCTCTAAATAACAATTCAAAATAATTGCAAACAATTACTGAACTAATTGGAGACAATAATATAAGCACATTTTCAATCACTTGCTACAATAGCTCCATTTTCAACTTTGACAAGTCCTGGTTTTACTTCAATGTTTCCATTATCATCTTTTTTAATGGACCAAGTGGTTCCCAGGTGATCTCCTATTTCCTTTGGTATATCTGGTAATTTACCACCTTCAATATATTTTGCACATTTAGTAGTTAAATCACTATCATCTTCATCAATGGAAGCCATTATGGCAGCGCTTTTAATAGCCTGAACATTAGAATTATGTGTTGAAGCAATTGCAGATATTTTCGCTTTATTGAACTGTGGTATCGCCATGCCAACTAAAATTGCGATAATTGCAATGCAAATCACAAGTTCTACTAAAGTAAATCCTTTCAATTTTCTTTTCATTTTTCCTTCTCCTCCTATAATATATTTACAATTTCAAAAGTAGGTAACGCAATTGCAATAACGATTGTACCTACCACCAATGACACAAAAATTATTATTAATGGTTCAAATAATGAAGTAAGTTTTTTACTTTGATTTGATACTAAGTCTTTATAATAATTGTATGAAATATCCATGGTTTCACCCAATTTTGATGATGTTTCGCCTACGTTTATTAAATTTAAAAACATTTTTGGAAGTTCGTCGATTTGAGTTAAAGAATCAAATATAGTGCTTCCTTTTATTATTACATTTTTACTATTTAGAATTCTTTCCTTTAGATATTCATTTGATAGTGATTTTGATGCGATCTTTATAGCTTCAATAGTTTCAATACCAGATTTCACCAATAAAGAAAATACTCCTGAGAACCTTAAGACTTCTAAATTAACGATATATTTACCAAGAACAGGTACTTTTAATATTTGTTTAGAAAAATTAAAGTATATTTTCTTGTTGTTTTTAAGAATTTTAAAAATAATTACTAATAAAATTATGCAAATCGGTATTAAAAGAAAATACTTCGATAAGAAGTTGCTACCATTTATTAATAACCTAGTCATCCACGGTAGTTCTAAATTTTCATAAGAATGAAAAAGAGTCACATAATTTGGAAGTACAAATGTTATTATTGCTAATACTATAATTCCTGTTACGAATAATAAAATTATTGGGTAGTACATAGCATTGCGCATATTTTGTTTTATTTTACTTTCATTGTCATAATAATTAGAAAGCATTTCCATAGATGCAGGCAATTCAGATGAAAATTCCCCTGCTTCTATTACTCCTGAAATCAAATTGGGAAATTTTCCGCATAATTCAAAAGATTCTCCTAGTGTATACCCAGAGTCTAAATAGTGCCCAATATCTCGCAAACATGTTTTTAGCTCTTTGTTGCTTTCTTGTTCATGCAAAAACTTCATTGCAGTTTTTATGTCTATACCTGATCTCAACAATATGCTAAATTGTTTTAATAATTCTGTTACGATATTTTCTTTTAACGTATTAGAAGAAAAAATAAACATGTTTTTTGTTTTTTTATTTATGGAGGTAATATCTAGTATTTCGTATTTTTTAGCTTTTAATTTTTCAATCAATTCGTTTTCGCTATTAAAGGCATATACTTTTTCATGTCTTTTACCTTCCGAATCAATGTATTTTACTTTATATTCCATTTTAACCACACTATATTATTTTCATTATTTCTTCCAGAGTAGTAGTTCCGTCTATAACACTTTGAATTAAATTTTCTTCTAATGTTTTAAATCCATTCTTTTTAGCTTCTAATAGAATTTCATCATAGCTTGCATTCTTTTCAATTAAGTATTTAATTTTATTATCTATTTTCAATAATTCAAAAACTCCCAACCTACCACTATATCCTTGATTGCACCTAACACATCCAACTGCTCTAAAGATTTTTTGTCTATGGGGAATAAGTGATGATTCTACATGATATTCTTTTTTGCAATGAGGACATAGCTTGCGTACTAATCTTTGGCTTATTATTAATTTTAAAGCATTGGATATTAAATAGCTTTCTCCTTTCATATCTTTTAATCTATATATTGCAGAAATACTATTTGATGTGTGGAGGGTGGAAAAAACAAAGTGACCAGTGATTGCAGCTCTTAGAGCTGTCTGCACAGTTTCATCATCTCTAATTTCTCCAATCGAAATAACATCTGGATCTTGTCTAAGTATATGGTTTAATGTATTGATAAATTCTAGTCCAGTTTTGTAATTAATTTGAATTTGGTTTATTCCATCGATTTTATATTCCACTGGATCTTCTAAAGTAACAATATTTATGGATTCATCGTTAATATTATTTAAAATTGAATAAATTGTTGTCGTTTTACCAGAATTAGTAGGTCCACATACGACTATAAGTCCGCTTAACTTAGTGATTTCATTTACAATAATCTCTAAATTTTCTTTTCCTAAGCCTAACGAGTCCAGATTTTTAAATTTGAATTCGCTATCTAAAATTCTAAGAGCAATTTTTTCGCCATATATTGTAGGTATAGTAGATATTCTTAAGTCTATGTCTCGTTTGCTAAATTCGAATGTGATCCGACCGTCTTGTGGGAGTCGTCTTTCTGTAATATCTAATTTAGCCAATATTTTCATCCTAGTGATAATTATTGAATATAAATCGGACCTTAAAGTACCTTGGGTTACGAGCTTACCATCAATTCTAAAACGAACTCTTATTGACGATTTAAAAGGCTCTATATGTATATCAGATACACCTCTAATAATTGCATTTTCAATCATCTTATTTAGGTAATTGATAGTTTCAATATTTTTATTATCATCACCTAATTGAATTGATATTAAATTTAAATTATTTGTGACTACTCTTGATCTTTTAACCATTTTATCGAACAAAAAATCAAAAGTATTCGTGTCAATTATTTGTAAGTTGCACTTCCTTTTTGTTAAATGCTCGATATTTGATATAGTATTATAGTCATTAACTATACTTAAAACAAAAATAGAGTCTGTTCCAATCTCTACTGGAATAACTCTATTTTTTACAAAAAACGAAATGTCTAATTGTGAATTCAAATTAGACAAGTCTATATTTTCAATTTTATAAATCAATTCTTCAGCATTAAATTTATTAAACATAAAAACCCTCAAAAGATGTCAAGTGTAATATTTTCTAGCTTTATATTGTTTACTTTTTTATTTCTAGTCATCTCCAAAATTCCCAACCTCGTAAACCCAACAATTTGAGGTGGATTTTTAAATAATTTTGTCATCTTGTATAATTTTTTTAGAAGCTGTTCTTCTTGTATTTTATTTTTATATGAAATGAAATCTACTAATATTATACCATAGATATTACGAAAAACTATTTGTTTAATTATATTTATTAAAGATTCAATATTTACATCATGAATGTCATGATGGGTTTTCTTGTGCAAAAAACCACTTGAATTAATATCCACTACATATAATGCTTCTGTCTTTTCAAAAATAAGCTCAATGCCATTGTCTAGTATTACTTTCCTGTCAAACAATTCTTTTATTTGTCTAAATATTTCATTATCATCCTTTATTCTAAAAGATTTATCGTATATGACATTATTTTTAGAAAAAGAAGATAATAGAAAATCATAAATTTTTTTGTCATTTACAAAAATGTCAGATAAATTATTAAAATTCAAACTGTCTGTTATATAATCTTCCTCCATTAAAAGTTTAGGCGTCGGCGAAAAGTTTTTTTCTTTATCTAATTGTTCAGCTAATGATAAAAGTTCTCTAAGTTCCGCGTTTATTTCCTCTATAGAATAGTTTTGTGCACTGGTTCTTACAATTGCACCTATACCTTTTGGTAGAAGTGCTTTTACATTTGTTTTCAATTCTTCTATAAAATCTATATCTAAAATTTTCTTGGAGATTCTAAAATCGTCATTGAATGGAGTGATAATTAAATTAATTCCTTTTATTTCAAACTCATCCCTTAGTCTAACACCTTTTTCCCCATCTGCCGGAGATGTGACTTGAACAATTATCTCGTCTCCTTCATTATAATCTGTATTTATCTTAGATTCTATTTGTAAAAAACCATTTTTACCTATACCAATATCAACAAAATAAGCATTAAGACTTTTGATTTTGTTAAGGATTCTTCCCCTGTAAATATTACCCACAATGGATTTATCTTGTAAATCAAAAATTTCAAAAGAAGTTAATTTTGATTCATTTACTTCACCAACTATTAGATAATTTTTGCGGATTTCTATGAAATTAAAACATCTATTTGACACTACTTCATATCCTTTTTATGAATATCAACATCGTCGATTGAGATATTCATATTGTATTTAGAAAATAATCCTAATATAAAATTTACTGGGTTTATTATCTTATCAACACTGTTTTCTAATTGTGCTACAATTCTATATTTACCATCTTCCATTTTGTCAAAACTTGAGATCAATTTAACATTTGGTCCTATATTTTCTCTAATAAATTCTCTTGGACTTCCCTTTTTGGATTTTCTTTCACGAGATATCATTAATTCCTCAAAATCCAAATTTACATTTTCAAGTTTTATTTCTGAATATATTGTAAATTCATATATGGAATACTCGATTATCTTGCTTATACTAGGTGATGTATCTGCATTATAAGCTTTAATTATTTGAATTTCTTCAGGTAAATATTCATTCATTTTTTTTATAAATTCAGAAATTTCTATTTCATCAATAATCTCCACATCGAATACTTCCAAATCACTTGACACACCTAAGGGAAGAGGATTACCAAAACTCATTTTAGGTCTTGGATTAAATCCTTTAGTAAAAGCTATTTTTTTATCAGTGGAAAATACTCCTCTTTGTAATAAGTCTATAGTATTTAGATGAGAGATAAATTTTAAATCTCCATTCCTTGTGTAAAATGCTCTAATTTTCATATAAATTCTGACCTCATTTCACAATTTTCGATACCACAAAAATTACATGCAGCTCTACAATCCCTAGTAGTAGCACATTCTTTAGACTTATTTAATTCTTTCCATAAGTAGTCTTTCGATACACCTGGATCAATAATGTCCCAAGGAAATATTTCATCTTTATCTCTAGTTCTAAAATTATAATATTCGATTGGCAAATTTTCTTCTTCAATGGCTTTAAACCATATATCAGAATTAAATTGGTCAGACCAACCATCAAATTTAGCACCCTTTTTAAAAACGTTTAGAATAGTCTTCCCAACTTTTCTATCTCCTCTAGAAATATACCCTTCTAAAACACTCACTACTGGATCATGGTATTGAAATTTCATTTTATTATCTTTTATTTGATCTTTCAAATAGTATATTTTTTCTTCCAGTTCGGAAATTGTACTTTGAGGTAACCACTGAAATGGTGTAAAAGGTTTTGGAACAAAGCATGATACACTTAACGTAATCTGAAAGTTACCTACTATTTTATCTTTTGGTCTGCTAAAAAACAGCCTTTTCCCCTTATCTCCCAAATCTTTTATTCCGTCTAGGTCTTCATTGGTTTCATACGGTAGTCCTAACATGAAGTAAAGCTTTATCTTAGACCAACCACTATTGTATACAGATTCTAAGGCTGATAAGTAGTCTTCTTCAGTTATATTTTTGTTGATTATATCTCTCATTTTTTGACTACCTGCCTCAGGTGCTAAGGTTAATCCAGTTTTTCTTACTTCTTCTATTTTCTTTAATACATCAATTGAAAGAGTATCAACACGTAAAGACGGCAAGGATACTCTAACTTGCCTATCTTGATAACTATCCATTAGATTATCCACCAAGCTATCTAAATATCTATAATCACAAGAGCTTAGGGATGACAAAGATACCTCATTGTATCCCGTAGAACTTAGCTGGTTATCTATTATGCTTAGAATCTTATCTTCATTTTTTTCTCTAACAGGTCTGTATATATATCCAGCTTCACAAAATCTACATCCTTGAGTACATCCTCTAAACAATTCCACTACGCTTCTCTGATGTATGGTTTCCAAATAAGGAACAATTAATTTATCTAATTGAAAAGTGTTATCGAAGTTGCTCACATATACTTTTTTTATTCTATCGGGGAGATAATCGTATTTTTTCTTATATTCAAGTATCTTACCATCATCAGTGTACTCTACATCATAAAAAGAAGGTACATAAACACCTTGCAATTTTGCAGCTTCTCTTAAAAAATTCTCTTTGTTATAACCATTGTTCTTATGTTCTTGGTAGAGTTTGAAAAGAGGTATATTTATTTCTTCTCCCTCACCAATTAAAAATATGTCGATGAAATCAGCTAAAGGTTCTGGATTATATGCACATGGTCCTCCTGCAATAACTAAAGGATCTTCACTTTTTCTGTCTTCAGACAATAAGGGAATCCCTCCCAGCTCTAACATATTTAAAATATTCGTATAGCTCATTTCGTATTGAAGTGTGAAGCCGACTATATCAAATTCGTCTAAAGCTCTTCTATTTTCAAGACTGAATAATTTTGTATTATTAGATCTAAGTTGTTCTTCCATATCTATCCACGGTGCAAAAACTCTTTCACATAGGAAATCTTCTTCTTGATTTACAAGAAAATACAATATTTGCATTCCTAAATGTGACATCCCCACTTCATAAACATCTGGAAAACAAAATGCAAACCTTACATTCGTATTGTCAAAATCCTTTACAATTGAATTTTTTTCTTTACCAATATATCTTCCTGGCTTTTCTACTTTTTTTAACATTTTTTCAAATGATCTTTTATCCACTAATTCCTCCTAAGGAATAATATCCATCTCTATTGGCAGATTATCTGCTTCTTCTACTTTATACAAGCCCATATATTCTGCAATAACGTCTCTAACTATAGGCGAACAATTGGATCCTGCACCACCTTGGAATATCACCACTGCCACAGCTATCCTAGGGTTATCATATGGGGCAAAAGCTACCTCATAAGAAAAACTATCATAAGTATCCCTTGTAACTGGATTTATACCACTTCTTTCAGCTGTTCCAGTTTTTATACTGACTTTAACTGGTAATTCACCAAATACATTTTTATTTAAACCAGTATTAGCAGCTTGCAGCATACCTTCTTTCAGGTAATCTAAATTGTTATAATTGTTTAATTCTATTCTTTCATTAGCTGGTTCGTTTTCAAACTCTATTTTACTGTTATCAGAGTTTTTTATATTGCTAATTAAAGTTAATTTGTTTTTGTAACCTCCATTGGAAATTGTTGCAACGTAATTAGTCATTTGAGATAAAGTATATGAGTTCAATCCCTGACCAATGGTTATATTGATTGTATCTGCAAGAGTCCATTTGGCGATATTCAAATTGCTAAATTTGATGTAATCTGCCAATGTATCTCGTCTACCTTCAATAGCAGGTTTAGTACCATCTAGATCCAATTTTGCTAAATCTTTATAAACCTTGTCAAGGGAAGGAATTTCTTCTAAATCAATCCATGAAACAATTGCATCTATGGTATTTTGTTTTAGCTCGTCTTCAAATTTAAAAGAACCTACATAAAATTTATGAATATTTGCATTTAACCATCGTCTCAAAGCACCTTTTTGAATATTAAGTTGTACTTCAGGATTGGGTACTCCAGGCGCAGCTTCGTGAGGAACATTTATTTCTAGCCCTGTTTTACTACCTAGCCCCAACTTTTCTGCCATATTAGATATGTCTGTAATATCCAACTTAACGCCTACAGCTTCTCCTGTTCTTTGATTCTCACCTAGAGCTAATGAATAGAAATAATAATTACACGAATCTCTAATAGCCTCTACCAAATTCATAGGTCCATGCATTCCCTGATGCTGATTCCAAATCCAACAACCGAAATCCGTATCCCCAATAGTAATATAGCCTCTATCATTAATTTTAAGTTTTGGATCCAAACCTTTTTCAAGGCCTGCTAAAGCTGTTACCATTTTGAAGGTAGATCCTGGCTGAATTGCTGTTTGAGTTGCAACATTATAAAGAGGTCTAGGTGCAAGAGGGTCTTCTTGTGTTTCTGGTATTAGTCCTTCCCAATCCGCTGTCGAAATTCCTGTAGCAAATAAATTGGGATCAAATGATGGATAACTAGCCATAGCCAATACTTCGCCAGTATTCACATCTACTGCCATAACAGCTCCTGAAGTTGCATTTTTATAGGGTCTACCCTTGTCGGTAGATCTTACAACCTCATAATCACCCCAAGGACTTCTATCTATCCCACCAGTTCTTATGGTTCTAAGAACAGAATCCAATGAATCTTCTGCTCTTTTTTGCAATTTATAATCTATAGAAAGATATATATTGTCTCCAGGTTGAGGTTTGATTTCATCTATTACTTTAGATGTATTTCCTAATGAATCCACCTCTACTCTTTTATATCCATTTTTACCGTATAGATTTTTTTGAAAACTTTCTTCAATTCCTGTCTTGCCTATTAATACATCAGGATTATAGTTATTTTTATTTACATATTCCTCGATTTCATTGGCCTGGGAAATTTTTCCCATATATCCTAGAATATGTGATGCGCTTTCGCCATGAGGATAATATCGCACAGGCTCTAATGAAACAGAGAATCCATCAAAGTCAGCTATTTGCTCTTCAATTTTAGCAACAGTTTCATTTTTTAGCCCATAACTAAAGTTAATAGGAATATATGTCAGTTGACCTGGTTTTTCTAATTGATGATATACATTTAGAATTCCGTATACTTCATTTTTGGTCAACTCTGGTTTTAATGAATAGTATTTTTTAATAATATCCAATACTTCCAATTCTGTAGCATCTTCAGGTATTGAGTACTTTTTCATAAAATCTTTTAAACTTTTTAAAGAAGAATATTCAAAGCCTTCAGTAACAGATATTCCGCTACTGATGCCATCATTTATCATCTGTTTTTGTATGTGGGAAGCCACACCACTATAATTTATTAAATCGTCAACAAGTTCATTACTTATCAGACGATTAGCAATTATGTCTATTAAGAAGGGCTCTTCCATTTCCGTATCGTTAATAGAAGAATAAATTGGTACGCCTTCTTTAACTTCCACATTATAATCGACATTTATATCATTGTCTTCAAATAATTTTATAACTATTTCAGATATATTTATCCCATCATCTGATATTTCATATTTTAAAAAGTTTCTTAATGAATTTTTTTCAAATATTACTTTAAAATCTTCCTCTGCAGTTGTATCTGATGTGATTTCAGGATAAATATTTGATAATCTCTTTTTTAAGTTGATATAATTTCTTTTAAAAGAAATTTCACTTTCCTTTAACAAGATATTTTGTTCAAGATTTCTATCTTTAATTAAATTGTATACTAATTCCCTATTTATAGGATGAGCTAATAATTTCTTTAATATTGTTTTGTCATTGTCTATCATCAATTTCAAAGAAGTCTTCGGATCCGAGTCTAAAGGTATATTATTTTCTTTATACCAATTGTCCAGTTGAATTTCTTCTTTAAATGAAAAAATTAAATTATCATTTTGTATTTTATACTTTATTGGTACTTCCTTTGAATTGAATTCCAAGGAATTTATTATATTTTGTGCAGCAAAATATTTGAATTCAATTCCATCTATATCGTTCAGATAATATGAACTCAAAATCTCATCTATTAGATCATTTTCAACAATAATGTCCAATACCTGATCCCTCGGACCTATGCCATCATCACTTTCACTTTCATTCTCATCATATACATATTCATTTATTAAAAGAGGAAATTCAGTAGTATAATTAATTGCATCTCTTTCTAGTAATGTTATTACATTAAGCATATACTCGTTTTTTTCATTTGTTTTTATTCCACTGAACTCATCTTTTAAAATTTGCAAAGTAAACATAGGCTTATTACCAGCTAGCAATATTCCATTTCTATCTCTTATTTCTCCCCTTGGTGCCGTTACATAAATATCTTTAATACGCATATTTTCAGAAATTTGTCTAAAATGGTCACCTCTTGCTATGGTTAAAGTAGCAAGTCGCAACGTAAGTAGAATAAATAAAACCACGGAAAAAATTGATATAATTTTGTATCTCTTCTGTATGTTAAGACTATTATTTTTCAAATAAAATCAAATCCTTTTTAATTTGGGCAATTTAAATTTTCTATCTTTTTCAACCTGTAATTCTTGTATTAATAAAAATAAAAATACATTTGCTATAGTTTCTAGCTTAAATAAATTTGTGAAAGTTGTATAAATATTTATATTATATGACAAGAAAAAATAAATAAAATTATTAATTGTATTATAAATTAAACTTCCAATCACCACATATAGTATTGCTGTTCTATAACTTTCTTCAAATATATATTCACTTAAGATTCCAATTACATATCCAATTATTAGGTAGTTTAGAGCTTTTATTCCTAGATTAGGGGAAAGAAGAACATCCATGAAAATTCCAGAAACTAAACCAAATAACCCACCAATAATTCTTCCTTGTCGTTGAGCTATATAAACCGTTAATGCCAAAATTAAATTAGGATATATTCCAAAAAATACTCCGTTATTAATTATGGAAACCTGAATTAATATAGCTATTAATATTAAAACTAGAAGATTCATTTTATTCCTCATACGAATCCCCTATTATCACCATAACATTATTTAATTTCTCAAAATCAACAGCAGGAACAACAGTTACTTTCTTTCTTAAGTTTTCGTCGTCATTTATAACATTAGTTACTCTACCCACATAAATTCTAGGAACATATATCTCTCCCAAACCTGATGTGTAAAGTCTATCATCTGCTATTATATCACTTCGGCTATCAAACATATAACCCTCAACGGTTTCCCCATTTGTTTGATTAATTATTCCGCCCTCTTGGGTTCTTATATTGGTAAATGATATACTGTTATTTTCTTCAATTATTAGTGATATTTTGGACCAATTATCTCCTACGTCTTCAATTTTACCAACTAGTCCTTCGACTACGACATTTTCAGACGATTGGATTCCCATTATAACTGTATCTAGTCTACTGATACCACTCAGTGAACCCTTATCAATAAGATATTTATCATTGGCTTCACTGGATTTTCCTATGATATTTGCCTTTACTAAATTAAATTTACTATTAGAAAGCAATTCGTGTTCATTTCGTAAATAGTCTGATCTTGCTACTATGTCACTTAATAACAGATTTTCATCTCTTAAAGTAAGATTTTCATTTTGAAGTCTTTTATTTTCTTTTACTATATTAGGAATATTTACAATCTCTTCTACTCCTTTAGAAATAGCATTTATCCCTTTTGAAGCAACACCAACTACAGGGGTAATTAAATCCCCTAAAAATCGTTCTGCAATATTAACGCTTGATCTTCCTCCATCTGTGAATCCGATGAAAAACATCAAAACAATAATAATAACTGTAAGTATTAATCTTTCCCTATATTTTTTATAGTTTTCATTCATTTACATAATTCCTTCTTCCAAAAATGAATAATATTTTCCATCACCAATAATAATATGATCAATCACACTTATTCCTAATAATTCTCCAGAGGAAACTAATTTCCTAGTTATGTCTATGTCTTGATTACTGGGCTTAGGATCGCCACTTGGGTGATTATGAAGCAAAATGATGGTGTGTGCATTTCTCTTTATGGACTTTAAAAAAACCTCTCTAGGCTCTACAATGGTCTTATCAAGACTCCCAATGGAGATAGTTTCAATATATTCCAATTCTTTTTTTGTGTTAAGAATTGCAATTTTGAAATGCTCTTCACTAAGATATCGCATTTCGTCCATTACTATATTTGGTATTCTTGTTGTATCAGTAATTTTTTCTCTGGTTACTTTTTGATCTCTGTAAGCTCTCCTACCCAATTCTATAGCTGCCATTATTTGACATGCTTTAGTTTTACCGATACCTGGTACTGAAGTTAAGTCTTCACAAGTTGCATTGACCAAAAATTTTAAACCATAATACTCATCATCACCTTTTAGCTTTGAAGACTTTTGTCCTAAGTCGATAATCTGTTGTGAAACTACCAACGCATTATTTTCTTTTGTGCCAGACCTTATTAGTAAAGCTATGAGCTCACAATTTGATAGTATTTCAGGTCCATGTTTTAAAAGTTTTTCTTGAGGCCTAGTATCTTCCGGTAGTTCTTTCATTTTTTTATATATCATCATCCAACCTCATAACATTAAAATCAAAGTAGTCTTTTAAATACACTAGAATTTTTGAAATTGGAAGTCCTACTATGCATAAGTAGTCCCCGCATATGGAATCCACAAAGATAGAAGCCTTACCTTGAATTCCATAAGCCCCTGCCTTGCCCATCCATTCCTCTGTATCTAAATAGTCTTCAATTAGCTCATCATCCAATTCTTGAAATTTTACTATACTTTCTACGTAATCGCATATCTCTATATCTTTTTCAATATTACAAATACTAAAAGCTGTTATAACTTTATGCTCTTTTCCAGAAAGTTTTTTTAAAAATATTCGCGCTTCCTTTTCATCAACTGGTTTGCCTAATATTTCATCCTCTAGCACCACAACAGTATCTGCTCCTAGTATGATCGAATCTATATAGTTATGCTTTACGTTCTTTACTTTTTTTCTACTTATAGACATTATATTTGTATACAAGTCAAAATTGTAATCGTATATTTCGTCAGAATAACTGTCTACTATGATGAAATCCTTTATATAATTTTTTAATATTTCTTTTCTTCTTTCAGATTTTGAGGCCAATACAATATTCATAGTACCCAATCCTCCATCGACAAATTTATTTTACTTTTTAATGTTTTAAGTATATAAATGGAACTAATTCCTACGAAAAATCCTGTAAAGATCCCTATAATTAAAAGTATGGGAAGATAAGAAAACATCATAATGTTACCTAAAATAATGCTCGAAACAGCTACTTGGGCAATATTATGAAAACTAGATCCTATAATGCTAATGCCTATGATTGAAAAGAAATTTTCCCCAAATTTAAGAGCAATTATCATAGCTATTCCACTTAATAACGCACCACTAAAACTATAAATAAAACTCGATACATTACCACTCATGAGCATTAGCAAGATGCTTTTTAATAAACTTACAGCCAAACCCTTTTTAAACCCAAAGGTTATTAATGAAACGAGAACTATAATATTTGAAAGGCCCAATCTAAGACCAGGAGCTATAAATGGTAATGGAATCATCGCTTCAAAAAGTCCTAAAATACTTCCTAAAGATGCTAAAACTGCCATCAGAATCATTTCTCTTGTCTTATTCATCAGTTCACCACGTCCACATCATCTACATCTACTTCAGTGATGATTTCAACTACCATTCTATTAGGCAAACAAACAATTGTCTCACCTGAATTATATATAAATCCTTGCTTGACATCAATTTGATCTGGACACGTAGCTTCTATACTTCTTACTCCATCTTTAGAAAATTCTAACAAATTATATCCAAACTCAGAGTTTACAGGATAAGTCATGCCATCTGTTGACTCATTTATCATAATTCTGTCAATTTCCACTCCGTTTACTTGAATACTAGCATACTTGTTGCCAGCATCTACTTTATTTAAATTACTTTTAGAAACAAAAAGGATTCCTACACTTGCAAATATAATTACAAGTATTATAATGAAATCCCCTAATTTTAATTTAGTATTCATTTGTTAATTATAACATAAATATTATGGCTACAACAGTAAATAGAGCATTTTGTTTTAATTATGAGAATAAAAAAAGAGAAATCAATTTGATATGATTTCTCTTTCTTTCTATTTTTATTTATTTTGCTTCTACTACTTCAGCTGGCAGTTCGTATTCAGCTGTAATACATTTTGTTGGACATTTTTGTACACATATTCCACATTGAATACAACCTGAATAATCAATTTTTGCTAAGTTATTTTCAAATCCTATCGTCTCTTCTGGACAGCTTCTTACGCAAAGTCTACACGCAATACATCCGATTGAGCATTTCGACCTAACTTCTCTAGCTGTATCTGTAGAATTACATTTTATTACTGTAAGAGCATCATATGGAACCATGTCTATTACATTTTTCGGACAAACTTCAATACATCTATTGCATGCTGTACATTTGTCTTTATCAATAATTGCAATTCCATTTTCCATTCTGATTGCGTCGAATTCGCACACATCAAAACATGTGCCTCCGCCTAAACATCCATGCTCACAAGCTTTATCGCCATCATAATATAAATTTCTA
>JAAYEN010000147.1 GCA_012728775.1 Tissierellia bacterium | reverse complement strand
TTAGCTAATCCTCTTTCAATTTGACTTAAAAGGGAAGAAGAAACTCCTATACCTTCAGCTAGATTTTTAATAGATAGACCTTTTTCTAATCTTGTTTCTTTAATGGCTTTTCCTAATTCATTAAAGTCCATTTTACAATCACCTCTTTAATTTTATTATATCAAATAATAAAAATAAATTCATTACATCTTAATAAATTAATTCTTTAAATATTAATAATTCATAAAGCATTAAATATCTTAATGGATTTTATTAGTAAAGATTCAAATTAAAGAACAAAATAGAAATAAATCCAAATTATCCCTTTACAATTCTCTTAAAATGTTATAATATAGCAGTTGGTATAAATTAACGCGGCAAATAATTTATAGGGGATGTTTATTTAAATGGCAAGAATGAGATCACCTAGATGCAAACAAGTTAGACGTCTAGGACTTAATGTTTATGGCCTCCCAAAAGCAAATCAAAGAATGGGAAAAGGTCAATCCAGAGCTGACAAAAAGCTTACTGAATACGGAATGCAACTTCTTGAGAAACAAAGACTAAGAGAATATTACAATGTTATGGAAAAACAATTCAGATCATATGTAGAAAAAGCTCTTAAAAGTGATGAACCTTCAGGGGACAATCTAATTAAACAATTAGAAACTAGATTAGATAATTTAGTTTACAGAATGGGCTTTGCAGCTTCTATTAGACAAGCAAGACAAATGGTAACACACGGACATTTCTTGGTTGATGGTAAGAAGTTAGATATCCCATCTTATCAAGTTAAACCTGGTCAAAAAATTTCTCTAAAAGAAAAATCTAGAAAATTGGATTTATTCAAAGAAAACTACCAAGGAGCTTTTCTTTCAAACTATCCATATATTTCTAAAGAAGAGAGCTTCGAAGGTACTTTAATTAGATACCCAGAAAGAACTGAAGTTCCGATAGAAATTCAAGATACATTAGTAATAGAGTTCTACTCAAGATTAATCTAATGGAACAAAAAACACCTTACGGGGTGTTTTTTTATTTTCAAAATTTAGTCATCTGGTATTGTTTTTTTTATTAAATCAATAAAAGTTAAGCTTTTATCTGGGAGAGGGCGTCGATTTGAATAAAGTAAATATATATAAAGGAAATGACTTTCAAGAGGAATTGCAACGATGTCGTAAAGTGACTCAATTTCTTCAGGGAGACGGCAGCCAAAAGTATAAGCATTTAGATGTTTAAGGAGCATGTATCTCTGTTGTGTATTTGACGTTGTTACTGATTTTCTCATTTCGCGTTGAATATGAGAAACATCTGCTGTTTCTAATCCAGCTACTTGTGGAATCTGTGTTTCGATAAAAGGATAATTTAATAATTTTTTAAAATCAAAGGGCTTTTCTTTATTCCATTCTTTTATTATTGGATGTTGTTTACTTATATTCAGTGTTGCCGAAATTCGACCAAGAAATTCAATGTGAACATCAGGTTCAAGACCTTCAATTTGGGGTTGTACCTCTTTCATACCATGAAGAAGTACTAATCCAATATCCGTCTGATCATTGTTTAATCGAGAAATAGTATCTTCAAGAGTGTCTTCTCTAAAGACCAAGTTGACACTCTCTTCGTCTTGGTACAAAGCACAAAAAGTGGCAATTGCGTTATTAAATATCGAAAGAGGTGGAATAGACACAGTAATCTTGCCGGTATCGGATAAGCTTGAGAGTTCTTGAATGGCATCACATTCACTAATAATTTTTTTTGCGTGCAAATAGAACTGTTCTCCTTCTCTTGTCAGGAGAAGACCATCATTTGAACGTACAAAAAGCCTCACTCCTAATTCTTCCTCTAGCTGACGAATCGTATTAGATAAACTGGGTTGCGAAATAAAAAGAGATTTGGATGCTTTAGATATTGACCCTGCTTTAATAACTTCAAGAATATAGCGAATTTGCGTCAACGTCATTTGTAATTAACCCCTTCATTAATCATTGTGTCACTTTTGGTTTTATGAATGTCTTCATTCATAAATTAGTATTTTCTATAAAATGAAACCTTCGATATAATTATAAACATAATTACAAGGGGGTGTCAACTTGAACTTGAAAGAGTTTGAAAGCTACTTAGATCAAAATATTCACCATTTTACAGAGCTAAGCGATCGTATATGGGATTATGCAGAAATAATGTATAAGGAGTATAAATCTGTTGAAGAACAGAAATCTTTACTTACTAATTTTGGTTTTAAAATTTATGAAATACCGGATATGGAGACCGCATTTTATGCAGAATATGGAGATGAAGGTCCTATTATAGGGTTTTTAGGAGAATATGATGCACTTCAAGGACTTAGTCAAATTGCTGATTCATTTGTTAAGGAGGAAAATCCCAAAAGTTCTTTTGGTCATGGATGTGGTCATAATTTAATCGGTGCTGGTTCAATTGCTGCGGCGGTTGCTGTTAAGGAATATCTTATCCAAAATAAACAATCTGGGAAAGTTCGATACTACGGATGTCCTGCAGAAGAAGGAGGTTCGGGGAAGGTTTATATGATACATAGAGGAGTCTTTGATAACGTAGATGTATGTCTTAGTTGGCATCCTGGTTCAGCAAACGTAATCTTTAATAATACTTTAGCCAACGTTCATATAAATCTTGATTTCAAGGGAAAGAAAGCACACGCTTCAGCTAATCCAACAGAAGGTAAAAGTGCATACGAAGGTGTTGAGTTTGCAAATATTGGTATAGCATATCTAAGAGGTCATCTTATGCCAGGAGCAAGAGTTGACTTTGCTGTCTCAGATGCAGGAGGAGAGGCGCCAAATATTGTACCAGATTTTGCCTCATCGAATGTTTTGTTACGTTCACCAGATTTGGTTGATTTAAAACAAATGGCTGGTCGAATTGAGGATATAGCAAAGGGTGCAGCAATGATGTCCGGTACGACTGTCGATATCGAATATGGTGGTGCATGTGCTAATTTTATCCCGAACAGTACGTTGGACGATTTAATGATACAAGGAATGAACAAATATCTTTCTAATGACTTTACTAATGAAGAATTAGAATACGCAAAGAAATATCAAGAAGTATTGGGATTATCTCATATGCCACAGCCCATTATGACTCAAATGCTACCCATGAAAACAACGCCACTTGGAGGTTCGACAGATGTTGCAGATATAAGCTGGGTAGTTCCTACTGCACAAGTTGTAATTGCGGCGTATGCACTTGGAAGTCCAATGCACAATTGGGTAATTACTGCTCAAGGCAAATCTTCTATAGCTCACAAGGCGATTTTGACAGCGGGTAAAGTACTTGGCAGTGTTGCTATTGATTTATTTGAAAATTTAGAACTACTTGAAAAAGTCAAAGAGGATTATAGAAATAAACTAAATGGTAGAAGTTATGAGTCGCTGATACCATCTGACCAGAAGCCAAAATCCTATAGGAGGGATTAATATGAAAAAAGTAGAAGTTATAGAGAACAGTAATGAGCAAAGCTTTGAAGTCAACGATAATGTTTCAAAGGCGAATATTCTTAGTTATGGCGCAGGGGGAATCGCAGCAACAATAAATAACCAATTAAAGACAGGATATCTATTAGCATTTATGAGTGATATTGCAAAATTATCAGTAGCCTCTGCGGGATTTATCACAAGTCTAATGATTGTATGGGATGCGATTAACGACCCAATTATTGCAATGCTTTCAGATCGTACTAATACGAAAAAGTTTGGTAAATATCGACCTTGGATGTTGATTGGAGGTATTTTGACTGCAATTACAACGATCTTAATGTTTTTGAATCCAAAACTTCCAGAAAGCGGCTTAGTTTTTTACTTCGGTGCGGTTTTATTCGTATTCTCTTGGTCTCAAACAATGTTTACCGTACCTTGGCAAGCGCTAAATGTTACAATGAGTGCAGATGTTAATCATCGTAATCTGCTCCTTACATCGAGACAGCTTTTTGGATTTATTGGTGGGCTATTTGTTTCAATTACAGTAATGGCTGTGGTAAACAGGTTTGGAGGCGGAGAAATTGGCTGGCGAAATATGGCAATAATCACAGCAGTTATTGGGCTAGTCTCTTCATTAATTTGTGTAAATGGAGTAAAATCAAAGGATTACTACAATTCTATTCCTACGCCAAAACACTTTTCTTTCAAAACACAACTTAGAGTAGTGTTTAAAAATAAAGCTTTAATTTGTGCATCATTAATAATAGGTTTGCTTAACTTATCAGTAAATATTACCAATGCATTAAATATATACTATTTGCGCTATGTCTTTGGATCTACAGCTCCAATTGCGATTACAGGTTTATTGGTTTTATTGATTAGTTTAATTGTCATTCCCTTTGCACCTCGATTTATACGTAAGTTTGGAAAGCTTAAACCTCTTGTTTTTGGATATTTTATATACTTAATTTATCCCATTGTAATGATATTTTTGAAGTCTACATATTTATCTGAGAGCTACCAATTTAACCAGAAATTCTTAATTATCCATTTAATTTTACTGGGAATTAGTAATCTTGGTTTTACAATCTGTAATATTACATCTATTTCCTTAATTCATGATGTTACAGATTATACAGAATTTCATTTTAAAGAAGCTCAGGCTGGATATGTAAACTCAGCAATAACTTTAATGAAAAAGATTTTCACATCCGGATCTCCTATAATTGTCGGAGCGGCTCTTTCCCTTGCCGGATATACAAATGGAGATAATGTGACTTTTGCAATAAAAAATTCAATTCTTAATTTGGTTATTTATCCACCTATTATAATAACTTTGTTGACTTTTATCGTAATTAAGTTATATCCTATTACAACAGAGTACGGCATTTATCTCCGTGAAGAACTAAGGAAAAGTAGGTCAAAATAAGGAGTTAACAAAAAACACCTTACGAGGTGTTTTTTTATGGAATAAATTATGGGTATAAATAATTTATGAAAAAGATATTAAACATGAGGGATTTAAAAATTATTGCATATGTGACTATGCTTATAGACCATATAGGTGCTGTTTTACTTGAAGAAATAATGATTAATCCAAGGTTATATGGAATTGAGTTGAGTTATTCTACTCTTTATTACATATACTACGCATTGAGATTAATTGGTAGATTTGCCTTTCCTATATTTGCTTTTTCAATTTACGAAGGATTTACCAAGACTCGTGATGTAAAAAAATATATGTCTAGGCTTTTTTTATTTGCTATTATCTCAGAAATACCTTTTGATTTGTCTGTGAGTGGGGAATTGTTTTACTGGTCTTATCAAAACGTAATTTGGACATTTTTATTTGCTCTAATGGGACTATTTATTTACGAAAAATATGATAATCTTATAATTAAAGCATTTGCAATTGGAGCTACATTAGCTCTTGGTGAACTTTTCAAGACGGATTATGGAGCTTACGGAGTAGCTATGGTTTATGTGTTTTACTTTTTAAAAGATAATATTAAACTGCGAAATATTATCTTGGCTGGACTTTTGATGATGCAATTAGCCATTTTCGCTATTATTCCATTAAATATGTATAATGGAGAAAAGGGTATGAAGTCTGGTAGAATTTTGTATTATTTTTACCCTGGTCATTTACTTATCTTATATTTTATATTATTAATCATGAGGCAATATCTAAAAATTGGATAAAATAAGAGGTGTCTGGAATTTTTTCGACACCTCTTTTTAAAAGTATTAAATTGTTATAACTCTTTTACCATACTGACGTGGGCTACTTGGAAGTAATCCAAAGGTTCGCTAACTCTTTGGTATCCTAACTTTTCGTAAAAAGTTTCAGCGCTCATCCTTGATAAGAGTTTAATGTACTTGTAGCCTTGGTTTCTAGCTACATTTTCGGCGTAGTTCATAATGAACTTTCCAAGTCCTGTGCCTCGGTATTCTTCTAAAATCATTACAGCTTTTATTCTAGCTGTCAAATCATCAATTTTAGTTAGGAAGATTGTAGCGATAATTTTTTCTCCTATAAATCCACCGAACATATCACAGAGGGCTTCTCTAGAAAGATCTTCGTCTCTTAGATTGAGACCTTGAGGCTTTCTAAAGATTTCGTTTCGTAAGTCTAGAGTAGTT
>JAAYEN010000092.1 GCA_012728775.1 Tissierellia bacterium | reverse complement strand
TGTGGTTCAGGGGTGTCTGCTACGGTAAACTTCATGTTAATGGAAGAAGCAGGGCTAGAACCTAAACTTTATCCAGGGAGTTTTAGTGACTGGATAAGTTATGAAGAAAATGAAGTGGAAAGTGATTTCTGATTATTTTATTTTTCAATCAATTTAATAAATGAATCATAGTGTGAGCACAATTGTATGTCTCACACTTTTTTATATTTTAACATGAATAAACCCCCTGCTCGATATACAGGAGGTTATTAAATATTAAATGTATTTTATCTATATTCCAGCCATTCTCCTAATTTTGTAATTATGGCAAATATCAAAATAGCTGCTAAAGTAGATGTACTATTATCCATATCAAATCTTGGGGAAACTTCTGCAATATCTATACTTATTGCCTTGTCATGTCCTAGAAGATATTTTAAGAGGATTATAACCTTTTCTGGATCTAAGCCAAGTGGCTGTGGAGCGCTGACGCCAGGAGCCACACTAGAGGAAAATACATCTGAATCTATGGTAATATATAAATGGTCTATCTTATGAACAAATTTATCTAATTCACCAAAAATAGAAAATACATCTCCATTTGTTATTTCTTTTGCTAATACATATTTTGTTTTGGTTTCATCAGAATAATTAAATAAACTTCTGGTATTTGCTGATTTTTGGATTCCTAAAACGAAGTAATAGTAGTCCTTATTAAATTGTTTATTCAAATCATAGATTTGTCTGAACATAGTTCCACTAGTGCCCATGCCTTCTTCATAGGGTCTGTTGTCAAAATGAGCATCAAAATTGACAATTCCAATATCTACATCTTCATTCTTATTTTGGAAATGATCAAAAATTCCTTTATAATGTCCATAGGAAATTTCATGTCCTCCACCTAATAAGATTGGAAAGAGGTTAAGACTGAGAATTTTGTCCACCGCTTGTGCAAGGCTTTCTTGAGCTTCAATTAAACTTACATATTCAGATGTAATATCACCTGCATCAAAGAGTTTTAAGTCTGGGCTAAAGCTACATGGTTTATTTGCCAATTCTTTTCTAATTGCAGCAGGGCCATTATAAGCTCCCACTCTACCTAGATTTTGTTCAATTCCTTTGTCAGATTTAAATCCTAACAGTGCAAATCCTAAAATTCCTGTAAAAGTTTCAGTACTCTCGTCATTTAAATCTATAAACTTAATCCATTGATGCCACCTAAGAGCATCATAATCTTCCTCTGAATCTATTCTACCTGTCCAAATACTTTGATCAGGTTTTATATAATTATTTATCATATTATCACCTGTTTACTATTATATAATACTAAAGGAAAAATATAAAGTAAGAGAAAATAGTATTATATTTTCCATTATTTGTGCTAAGATTTGTGACAATTTATGACAATTTGTATTAAATAATAATTCATGTTAATAAGAAGAAAAAAGTTATATGAAAGAGTTAATTTATAGGGTATTATTAAGATAAGATAATATTAGTCATTTTTTGTAATCAAATCTATAATATCTCTATTAAACTAAATGAAAATGTTCTATTCCAAACTAAATAAGAATGTGCTTTATTAAAAGAAATAGTGTGAAATAAACCTCTAGGAGGTGAACTAAATGAATTTTTCTGAAAAATTAGATTTTTTAATGAATTTGACGAAAACTTCCAATAAGGAACTAGCTGAAGCATTGTATTTTAGCCAATCCTACGTTTCTAAGTTGAGAAGAGGACATAGAACATTGAATGATAACGTTTCAATAGAAAAAATAGGAGCTTTTCTTTCTAGTAGAATATTTCTACCGTCTCAAATTGAAGAATTAAAAAAGACTGTAAATTGGATTCCTCTAGGAGACAAACCTGACAACGAAGAATTGAAAGTATTTTTATTAGAAATGTTTTATTTTAATAATATAAAAAATACAAAAAAAATGAATGAGATTTTGAATCATTTAAGTACACAGCGAAAAATAATTGATAATGAAGTGAAAGTATATTCTGAAGCTGATTTAGCTGAAGGATGGATTAAAGGTTATCCGGATGGAAGCTTTAGACCTGAAAGAGAATTGACTAGAGCTGAAGCGGTGACAATAGTAAATAGAATGCTTGACAGAATTGCAGACAAAGATTATGTGGATGCTAATGTTAGA
>JAAYEN010000017.1 GCA_012728775.1 Tissierellia bacterium | reverse complement strand
TATGGTAGAACGAGTAGAAGGATTTGCCACTGTAAGGGAATGGGAACGAGCTTACAGTGAAATGCTAGAAATGGAAAGACAAATTTATTCCCATGGTGGATTGGTAATTAAGTTTTTTGTTGCAATAGATAAAGATACTCAGTTGGAAAGATTTGAAGATAGAGAAGTAGAGCCTGATAAGCAGTATAAAATCACAGATGAAGATTGGCGAAATAGAGAAAAATGGAATCAATATATTGAAGCTATGGATGAAATGCTTGATAGGACAAATGTGGATTTTGCTCCCTGGATTATAGTAGAAGGAAACAATAAAAATTTTGCCAGAATAAAAGTGATAAAAGAATTTTTACGATTGGCAAAAAAACATTTAGAAGAATACGAAAATAATAATTAATATAAAAATTTTAACTACAGATAAATTGTGAATCATAAATGATATTTAAGATTTTTTATAATAATAGCCACAGATAAACTGTGGCTATTTTAAGGACAATTCATTTTAATATTATTTATCTTCTATTTCATTTAGATATCTATATGCAGTAGCTTCACTAACTTTCAAATTTTTTGCAACTTCAGTAACTGCATTTTTTAAAGAAAATATTCCCCTTTTTTTTAGTTCTGAAACTACAAATAGGCGGTCCTTTTTCTTTAATTTATCTATTGAGAGGTTGCTTCTTTTAATGATATTATTTATAGTTTCAGAAATTAATTCTTCGATATTAGTACTGACAATTTCAGTATCTTGATTTACAGATAAATCATCAATCCTTTCAAAACTAAAACCCTTAATTAATTCATCAGGATGACAAAGGCTCATAACCGCATTACTAACTTCTTTAAACATAAAATCATCAAATGTTACGCATAAAAGCCCTACTAGCTTTCCTTTATCTTTTATGTAAATAGTGGAACTTCTTAAGATTTTATTTTTCATAGAAACTGAATAGTAATTGACGTCATAGTCTTCAGTTTTATATCTTTCATTAGCAATATATTCCATAATAAGTGGAGTAAGAGGAGAGCCTATCGTCCTGTTAGTCACATTTCCATTTGCGATTGCAATTATGGATTCATCACCCATACTCAAATCATGAAGAGCAATTTCATAGCTCGGACCTAAAACAATTCCCAAAAAATTAACCAATTTTACATAATGTTCTCTTAATTCCATTCTCAATTTAGTCACTCCTCTGGATAATTAATATACTATTAATATTATATCATAATTTATAATATTTTTGAGAAAAAAATCATTTAATTCACTAAAATTGAGAATATATTTGCGATAAATTATTATAACAAAGAGAAATATTTCTATAATCGATAAATAACTCACAAAAAAGCATAAAAAGCTAATTAATAGACCAAAAACATATAGATATTGAGAATATACTTGCAATAATAATATTAGAGTGATATAATAAAGTCGACATGAAAGCGATTGCAAGAAAAATAAGGAGGTAGCTATGGCAATTAAATACGTACCAGAACCATTTAGAATCAAGATGGTAGAACCAATTAAGATGATGACTAGAGCAGAAAGAGAAGAAGCTATTAAACGAGCAAATTATAATATGTT
>JAAYEN010000297.1 GCA_012728775.1 Tissierellia bacterium | reverse complement strand
TTTATCCGATGCTTTTTCCACAGCAGAACATTTGGAATATGTGGCTCATCTTCAGTATTTGACTAGAAGTTTAGGAGAGCCAAAACTTTTATCAGAAGAGCAAATGATAGAAGTTATGAAGAAATTTAAAACCTATAAATACAAATAAAGAGGTAGAGATTTGAATAACTTTGAATATTACAATCCAACAAAACTCATATTTGGAGAAGGAACAATATCCAAATTAATAGAAGAAATTTCAGGAAAATATAAAAAGATACTACTACACTATGGAAAAGATAGCATCAAAAAATACGGAGTCTATGACCAAGTAGTTAATGCTATAAAAGAAGCAAAAGCCGAATTTGTGGAGCTATCAGGAGTAGAACCTAATCCAAAATTATCCCTTATTCGAGAAGGAATAAAGATTTGTAAAGAAGAAGGAGTGGACTTTATCCTTTCAGCAGGAGGTGGTTCAGTAATAGATTCAGCAAAAGCTATATCAGTAGGAGCAGTATCAGATACAGATATTTGGAAATATTTTATTGACGAAGAAATTACTAATGCCCTACCCACAGGAGTAGTCCTTACTATTCCTGCAACGGGAAGTGAATCCAGTCCCAGTTCTATAGTAACCAATGAAGAGGGATTGTTAAAACGAGGAATTGAATCGGATATTTTAAGACCAGTTTTTGCAATCTTAGATCCTGCACTAACTGTGACCTTGCCTAATTACCAAACTTTTGCAGGAGTTGTAGATATCCTTTCACACATTTTCGAAAGATATTTTACCAATACAGAATATACGGATTTAACCAATGGATTATGTGAAGCTACAATTAAAACAGTAATAAAAAACGCCCATATTTTAAAAGAAAATCCCAAAGATATAAACGCCAGGGGAGAAATTATGCTTTCAGGTACCATTGCTCATAATGGAATTTTAGGCTTAGGTAGACAAGAAGATTGGGGCAGTCACAGAATAGGCCATGAAATTACAGCCCTTTACGGAACTACCCATGGAGTTACCTTGTCAATAATTCTTCCAGCTTGGATGAAATACGTTTATAAAACTAATCTTAAAAGATTCAAGGAATTTGGAGTAAATGTATTCGGGATTTCAGAATTAGAAAAAAGTGACGAGGAAATAGCATTGGAATCCATTTTAGAGTTGGAAAAATTCTTTCAAAGCGTAGATATGCCAATTAGACTTTCAGAAATAGGAATTGGTGAAAAAGATTTTAAAGAAATGGCAAATAAATGCACAATGAGCGGAAGTGTAGGAAGATTTAAAGTACTATGCAATGAAGATGTTATAGAGATATTGAAACTAGCTTTATAAATATTAGTGAAAAAATTTAATAAATAAAAACTTAAGCACAAAAGGTAAAAATTTTGTGCTTATTAATTTGTCCATATCTTGAAAAAGGGGTATTAATGTGTTAGTATTATTGTTGAATAGTTAAATAAATTAATAATTAATTTGAAATAAATTTGCAAGGAGGAAATATGGATTTAATTAAATTGGGGATAGTATTTGCTGCCATTATTTTAGTTGTTAGAATGAATAAGCCTTTATATATGTCCATGGGTGCAGGTATTTTAGCTTCTCTAATAATTTACCAAATCCCGTTCTCTGCTTACCCAGAGATTTTAAGTATATCTCTTTTTGGACAACAGACTATAGTAGTAGTTTTGGCATTTTATACGATTACTTTTCTCCAAAGAATGTTGGAAAAAAGAGGAAGACTACTTTTAGCTGAGCGTTCCATCAGTAGAATATTTAACTCCAGAAGAATAAACGCAACGGTTGTACCATTTATTATAGGAATGCTTCCTTCTGCTGGAGCGGTTTTAATTGCAGCTCCCATAGTAAATACAGCAGCTGGAGAATATTTAGATAAAGACGAGGTCACATTTGTAACTAGCTATTATCGCCATATTTCAGAAGCTTTTGTCCCCACTTATAGTGCTATTATTTTGGCTCTTACATTGACAGGAGTGTCCATGTCGGGATTCGTAGTGGCAATGCTTCCATTAGTTTTGGCTTTGTTTTTAATTGGATATTTCTTCTACGTTCGTAAAATTCCCAAAGGTGGAGAGGACATGGAAGAAGAAGTAAATTATAAGGAAGAATGGCTAAATGTATTAAAAAGCATGTGGCAAATTGTGGGAGCGGTTTTAATAATTTTAATTTTCAAAATTCCAGTTCACTACACAGTAATTGGAATAATAATTCTAAACTTCTTTATTGATAAATTTACCATCCAAGAAGTTGCGCCCTTTTTTGTGACTGCATTTGAGCCTAAATTGATATTTACGACTTTGGCTGTTATGACTTTTAAAGAAATTTTAGTTTACACTGGATTAATTGAAAGACTTCCTAGCTATTTTGTAGGATTGCCAATTAGCCCAGAAGCAATTTATGCAATTTTATTTTTCTTTGGAACTATAGTAGTTGGATCCCAAGCTATAATAGTTACTATATTACCTTTAGCCTATGGGACTATTCCCGATGCGGGATTGGCTTATTTCACACTTTTAATGAGTTTGACATATATTGCTATGCAAATATCTCCAACTCACGTTTGTTTAGGAATTATAACTGAAGACCAAGGTACTACCTTTAATGGACTTGTTAGAAAAACAATGCCGGTTTTAGTTTCCTTTACAATTTTGGCCATTGTATATACAGTAGGTCTTGGTTTTATTATAGGTTGATTATGAAAAAGATAATTTTAGTTTCGGGCTTTTTAGGAGTAGGAAAAACTACATTAATACAAAAACTTCTGGAAGAATTAATTCCTGAGCATTATGTCATGATAATTGAAAATGATTTTGGAGAGATAAATATCGACAGGGAACTTTTGGGAGGATATGAATTAGTAGTTAAAGAAATAAATGCTGGGTGTATTTGTTGCTCCCTTGTGGGAGATTTTGAAAAAGCCATTGTGGAAATAGAAAGGGATTTTGCTCCAGATGCGATAATTATTGAGCCTTCCGGAGTCGCTGATACATCCCATATTGTAAATGTTTCCATGGCCTTGGATTACGGATATAATCTAAATTCTATAAATCTAATTGATGGAGTTAATCACTTTTTGTATTTGGATAATTTTCATGAGTTTTATAAGAACCAGATACTATCAGCTAATACGATAATTATCAACAGAACTTCCAAGTTATCCACAGATGAGATTCAAAATGTCAT
>JAAYEN010000086.1 GCA_012728775.1 Tissierellia bacterium | reverse complement strand
TATTACTCAAAAATTATTTTGTATTTTTCTTCTACTTCTGGATAAATTTTTAATATATCTTCAACAGCTTTTTTTGCATCTTCTTCTGCTTCTACAAGTAAACCTTTCTCTTTAGCTTTGTTTTCCATCTCTGCCATTTGATCTATCCTAAATGAAGAGTAATCACCTAATTGAAGAGGATTGAAAATCGATGCCTTTTCATCGAATATCTTTAGTGAATCTTCGTCAATTTCATGGGACAAAATTTGTGCGGGAGGAAGTTTTACTCTAATGGTATCCTCGTCTAAAGATACTTTTATATCGTTCAAAACTACTCCTGCATTGATTTCTCCATCATATGAAACGATAAACTTCTTCAAAGTCAAGGGAATCTTAATTCCATAAAACTCACTTTGATTTTCAAAAGAGCCCACACTTGTATAGTGATATTTTATCGTAGTAAGTTCTCGCACAGATTGAATTTGCTCTTCTAAAATTGAAGAAGAAATTTGTGGCTGTCCTGATAATTTTCCTTTGTACATCCCAACAAAATAAGATGCAGTTACTATAAGAATAATTGCAAGTGCAATAGCTAAAGCTGTTTTAAGTTTTTTCATTGAAATTTGTCTCTCCTTTTTCATATTAAATTATTTATACCCAAAAATAATTTTTTATTAAAAAAGGCTTAGTACAATGTCAAACAGATTAAATCCACTAAACATTATTCCTAGCCTTTATTAATTGATATTTAAAAATTTATTTATCTAACACCATTATTTTTTTCTTTTCCACAAGTTCTTCAGAATATTTTCTATCTTCTAATTTGCTGTCTTTTGCTCTACTCATCATCAATTTTATTCTATTATGCTGATTAGTCTCACTTGCACTAGCATCGTAGTCAATAGCAACTATATTAGCTGTTTCATATTTGTCTCTTATGGCTTTCATAACGCCTTTTCCAGTTATATGATTAGGTAAGCAGCCAAATGGTTGAACGCAGACTATATTGTTGGCTCCTTGGTGGATTAATTCTACCATTTCACCTGTCAATAACCAGCCTTCTCCATATTGGTTTCCTAAATGAACGAATTCTTTAGCAAAGTCCATTATTTCTTCAATTTTTGCTAGCTGATGAAATCTTGTTCCTTCCAAAGCTTTTCTAACTGGTGCTCTATATCCTTCAATATACTTAATAGCAATCTCTGCAAAAGCTGAACCTAAAAATCCTTTATTTAAATCTTTATATTTAATCGTTGCATTTTTAAATCCATATATCATAAAGTCCATAAGATCGCTGATTACAACTTCAGCTCCTTCTTCTTCCAAAAGGTCTTGTACGCTGTTATTAGCTGAAGGTAAATATTTTACTAATATTTCACCAACTATACCTACTCTAGGTTTTATTTCATTAGTGATTTCTAATTTACTGTATTCTTTCACCATTGTTTGGATATTATAATCGTATTCTCTTCTGTCAAAATTAATAACAGATTGTTTTGAAATATCTATCCATCTTCTGTCTAATAAATCTGTCGAACCCTTTATTACTTCATAAGGTCTAGTGGCGTTGGATAACCTCATTATAAGGTCTCCATATACTAAAGATATTGTAGCTTTTTTTACTAATTCTAATATATTAGTATCAGCAAACATTCCCGAATGATTTTCTATTCCTTGAAAACTAAGTCCAATAACTGGAATATGTCCATATCCTGCTTCTTCAATGGCTTTTCTAATAAAACCTACATAGTTAGAAGCCCTACAAGCTCCACCTGTTTGTGCCATTAAAAGTGCAATTTTATCATTGTCATATTTTCCTGATTTAACTGCATCTATAAATTGCCCTACTACAAACATAGATGGATAACACGCATCATTGTTTACATATTTCAGTCCTTCATTAACTACTTTTTCATTAGTAGATTCTAGAATTTCTAAATTTAACCCCAATGACTTCAATCCTTCTTGAAGAATTTCAAAATGTATTGGAGCCATTTGAGGAACTAATATAGTGTATCCTTCTTTTGCCATTTCCTTTGTAAACATTAGAGGATTTTCATTTACAGGTTTAATGTTTTTTGGATCGTAATGTCTTCTATCTGCCGCTTCTAATAAGGATCTTAGTCTTATCTTAACAGCACCTAAGTTGCTTACTTCGTCAATTTTAATTACTGTATAAATTTTATTGTATCCATGAAGAATGTCATTTACCTGATCAGTAGTTACAGCGTCTATTCCACATCCAAAAGAGTTTAGCTGAATCATCTCTAAATTATTCATAACACCCACGTACTCTGCTGCTCTGTATAATCTACTGTGATATGTCCACTGGTCCAAAACTCTAAGTCTGCCGCTGATATCGTCATTATAGGCCACAGCGTCTTCAGAAATTACTGCTAAATCCATAGAAGTTATTAGCTCTGGAATACCGTGGTTAATTTCTGGATCTATGTGATATGGTCTACCACATAAGACTATACCTTTTTTACCAGTTTTTTCTAAAAATTCCATGGCTCTTTTGCCTTCTTCAACTACATCTTCTCGGTATCTATCCTGCTCTTCATATCCTGCACGAACAGCAGCTTTTACTTCTCCCTTTGGAATATCAGAAAAAATTTCAGCCATTCTTTTTTCCAATCTTTTTCTATTATCAAAAGAGATAAATGGATTTTCAAATCTAACGCCATTATCACCTATGGATTCCACATTATTTTTTAAAACTTCCGAATAACCTGCCACTACAGGACAATTCAAAGTATTATGGGATTTTTCATATTCTTTTTCTTCATAGAAAACAGAAGGATAGAAAATATACTTCACTCCCTCTTCTATTAGAGATTCAATGTGTCCATGGGAAATCTTCGCAGGATAGCATGCTGTTTCAGAAGTTATAGACTCTATTCCCTTTTCATAAATTTCTCTAGTACTCTTAGGAGATAAAACTACCCTGTATCCTAGTTTCGTAAAAAATGTGTGCCAAAAAGGATAATTTTCATACATGTTCATCACGCGAATTAAACCAACTTCTCCACGTGGTGCTTTTTCAATAGGAAGTGAATCGTAGTCAAATACTCTTTGGTATTTATATTCGTATAGATTAGGAAGTTCATTTTCAGACTCTCTCGTAACTCCTGCTCCTCTTTCACATCTATTTCCAGTTATATATCTTTGGCCAGTAGAGAATATATTTACATTAAGAGAACAATAATTTGTACACTGATGACAAGTAGCTGATTTTACTTTATAAGAAAAATCATCAAGGGAACTTGCATCTGCCAAAGTAGATTTTTCTACGGCTTTTTCCCTTGCAATTAAAGCCATGCCAAAAGCACCCATTAATCCTGCAATTCTAGGTCTCTTAACTGTCTTGCCAGTTATAAGTTCAAAAGATCTCAGTATAGCATCACCATAAAAAGTTCCACCTTGAACTACAATATTTTCACCAAGTTGTTCAGGGTCTCTAATTTTAATTACTTTTTGGATAGCATTTTTTACTATTGAATAAGCTAAGCCAGCTGCTATATCTCCTACTTCAGCTCCTTCTTTTTGGGCTTGTTTTACCATGGAGTTCATAAATACTGTACATCTAGAACCTAAATCTACAGGATTTTTAGCAAGGAGAGCTTTTTCAGTAAATTCTCCAACTTCCATTCCAATACTGTGGGCAAAAGTTTCAAGAAAACTTCCACAACCAGAAGAGCATGCTTCATTAAGTAAAATGGAACTAATTACTCCATCTTCTACTTTCATAGCCTTCATATCTTGTCCACCGATATCCACGATAAAATCTACATCTGGATTATAAAAAGTAGCAGCTTTAAGATGAGCTATAGTTTCAACTTCGCCATAATCAATTCCTAGAGCAGTTTTAATAAAGTCTTCTCCATATCCTGTAATACCACTTGATGCTATGTACGCACCAGCTTCCATTTTTGAATATATTATTTTAAGTTGTTCCACGACAACATCTAGGGGTTTTCCTTTGTTGTTGTCATAAAAACTATATCTAATGTTATTATCTTCATCTAATAAAATCATCTTAGAAGTAGTAGAACCCGCATCTATACCTAAATATAATGGTCCTTTATATTCTTCTAAAGACATGTTTTTTACTTGAGAAGTTAAATGAGTTTTTCTAAATTCGTCTAGTTCCTCTTGATTTCTAAATAAAGGCTCTAAAAATCCAGTGGAATCTGATTCTATATTTCCACCTTGGGATAACCTTTCATGAAGCTCTAAAAAGGATACTGCCTTATATTCTTTTGAATGAATAGCTGCACCTAAAGCTACAAATAACTGAGGACTTTCTGGTACAATAACTTCATCATCTGCTAGTTTCAAAGTTTCAATAAATCTATTTCTAAGTTCCGGTAAGAAATATAGTGGTCCTCCTAAAAATGCTACTTTTCCCCTTATAGGTCTTCCACATGCTAAGTTTGAAATAGTTTGATTTACCACTGATTGAAATACGCTTACAGCAATGTCTTCTTTAGTAGCCCCTTGATTGATAAGAGCTTGAATATCTGTTTTTGCAAATACTCCACATCTAGAAGCAATTGGATAGATCTTTTTATGGTTTTTAGCATACTCATTAAGACCAGCAGCATCAGTCTCCAAAAGGGCTGCCATTTGGTCTATAAATGCACCTGTGCCCCCAGCACAAATACTATTCATCCTCTGTTCTATAGAACCTTTAAGGTAAATGATTTTAGAGTCTTCTCCCCCTAACTCTATCGTCACATCTGTTTGTGGAATTATTTTTGAAATGGCTTTCGTTGACGCAACTACTTCTTGGACAAATTCTGCGCCTAAAAGCTTATGTGCCATTAGACCCCCTGAGCCAGTTATCGCAATAGTAGTAGAGTCATATTTGAATTTTTTATAACATCTCTCAATAATTTCAAACACTGTTTTTCTGACATCAGAAAAATGTCTAGTGTATTCCGAATAAATTACATTATTGTCATTATCCATGACTACAACTTTACAAGTTGTTGAACCAATGTCTAATCCCGTATGAAGTCTCATTTTACCCCCAATCCATTTTAAAAAAATAAAACATCATTAAATTTGTATAATTATGATTATAACATATTTATATGAAAAATATGTAAAACTTTTTTATTAAATTGGTTAATAAAAAATGTCCTGACAAAAAATATCAGGGCATTTTTTAGTTTTATATATTCAACAAGCTGTTTAACTCGCCAGCACGTTTTTCCATAATTTTGTCTGACATCTCTTTTCCAATTTTTGCACAATCAATAAAATCTTCTTCTTTAGGAGCACCTTTTGCCTCTGCTGTTGCTTCTAATAAGTTAAATCCAGATTCTTCTGCAAAAGCCTTC
>JAAYEN010000100.1 GCA_012728775.1 Tissierellia bacterium | reverse complement strand
ACTAGAGTCGGAATTCAATTTAGACTTAAGAATAAAAAGTTTGCATCTTTTGGAGTTGTAACTAATTTGGAGATTACTGAATAGGAGTGAAGTAATGTATAATAGCATTTTTATCGGCTTAATTATGACTATAACTAGGTCAGTGCAAAAAATGTATAAAAACAGTCTCACTTATCGTATATTCTCAACAGTTGAAAGATACATTAGAATAATTTACAGAGGTTCTTTGTTCCATAGCTTTAACAAAAGTAGTGAAGGTATATTTAAAAACTCTTTTATTTACAAAGGAGTAAGATGTATTTTTAAAATTTTGGACAATATATTAGATTTTCTAAGAGGACTTATAAAAAAAATTGGTTTTAACTCAGAAATCTCAAAGGGATTAGATTATTATTCTAGCTCTATGGCTTCTGCTTTAAGATTATTTTATGAGACTTTTGTATTGCTGGGAATTATACTAATTATTGGGAATTTTTTGGGCTATAAAGGAATTCCTATATTATTCAATTTACTTTTAATTGGTTTAGGACTATTTGGAATTCATTTAAATGGACTTGAACTGACAGCAATTGAAGAATCAGCATTTATTAATTTCTTTTTAGATTTATTTAAAGAAGATAAAGGCGGTGAGAACTGGTGGTAAGAAAAGTTGAGAGAAATAATTTTATTGTACCAATAGTTCTAAGCTTAGTATTAGGAATTATTTATTTTACCATGGGAGCTAAATATTTTTTGGCTGCTTTAGTTTTGTCTTTTGGCGGATTTTTGTCATTAGTAGATTTTAGAATTGCTATATTTGGTGTTACTTTTATGATGCCTTTTTTGCCAAATACTTTGGCTTTATTGGCATTTTTGGGTGTGGGATTTTTATACTTTTTAAGAAGAATTTTTATAGAAAAAGATACCATAGTTCATAATGTATATTCTGGAATAATTGCAGTATACTTGGTAGTTATTATTATTCAAACAGTAACATCTGTGGATTTCCGTGGAAGTCTGCGAGATTTGGGACTTCATATTGGAGGACTTGCATATATATTTGCAGTAGTAAATACGATAAAAACTAGAAAGGATTTCAATATTTTCTTGACCGTTTTACTGGCTTCTGTAACTATTGTTGCCTTAATAGGAGTACTACAAATATTTACTGGAGTGGAAATAAGAAGAGAATGGGTAGATGTTGAAGCTAATCCAGATATGCGAGTTAGAGTGTTTTCTGTTTTTGGAAATCCTAATACTTTAGCTGAATACTTAGTTATGTTTACACCTGTGGGAGTGGGAATGTTTTGGTATACAAAGGATATGAAGAAAAAATTTGTCTTTGGAGCTGCAGTAGCTTCTATGTTAGTGTGTCTAATTTTCACCATGTCTAGGGGTGGATGGGTTGGAATAGCTATGGCAGCTTTAATATATTGTCTGTTAGTGGACAAAAGACTGCTACTCCTAGCAATTCCCCTTGGGTTAGGAGCACTTTTATTTATGCCAACTTCAATATTAAATAGAATTATGAGTATTGGAAACGTGGCGGATTCATCTAGTGTACACAGATTTAATATTTTTAATATCTCTTATGCAATGATAAAGGATAATTTTATAGCAGGTGTAGGATTAGGTCATTTGCCATTTAAAAAAGTTTTTGAAACTTATAGTAGAACAATAAATGCATACCATGCTCATAACTCCTTTATACAGACTTTTGCAGAACTAGGTTTTGCTGGATTTGTTTTGTTTATGGTTATGTTACTGGATTTTATT
>JAAYEN010000277.1 GCA_012728775.1 Tissierellia bacterium | reverse complement strand
TTTAGGATTTTCTACTGGATTTAAGTGTACTTTTCTATAAAAACGAGAAGGCAATTTCTCGTAAGAATTATCAAAATTAAAATTAGTTTTTGTCATAAATTATCACCTATAATGTTTATACCCAAGACCAAACATTACAGTGATTACTTAGTTTAAAGTTAAAAGTGAAAAGTGTAAAGTTTGGGCTACGTCCTTCGTAGGGGACATATTCCAAATGCCAATCCTCAAAGAAAATTTCACAACACGAAAACGTAATAAATGAGATATAGAACGACAAAAGCGATATGTCCCGTGTTAGGCAAACTGAAAATGCCTGACAACGGGATTTATCGCTTCTGAATTCTATATTTTTAATTAATTGCAAATCGAATTTGTTAACATATCAAAGCCCAATATTTTTGGAATAAATCCCCTACGGGGCGTAGCCTTTTAACTAAAAACTATCTACTTTTAAACACTCTTCCTATTCTTTTTGTAATGACTGAAATGGCGAATTTGATTCCTGGCCATGGGTCGTCTAGGCTCCATGTTGATGCTATTATGGGTTTGTGTTTATTTTGGGCTATTATTTCATCTCGGGTCATTTGTCCCTTTGCTACGTAATTTCTCATAGCTGGGATGTCTTCGTATAGATATCTCCACCTTACGCCTGTGTCGTAATCTATGGCTTTTCTTCCTAATTCTTGGCCAGTTACGTCTAAATATGTAAGGTATGGTGTATCCATTCCAATTTCCACATGGAGCTGTGTGAAGTTTACAAATCTTACATTTATTTCTATTAAATAAATTAATCCGTTATTTTCGTCTCGCTTCATTTCCATTTCAATAAATCCTCGAAAGTGCAAGGATTTAATAAAAGGCATGGCGAATTCTGCAGCTTCTGGTATCCAGCGTTGGGTAGCGTAAGTAGAAGCACCGAAATTATTGGGCCATTGGCGAATTTTTTGTTCTGTGGTGTAATATGCAAAATCGTTATATTGATTTATATAGGCGTCGAAGTTGTAATTATTTTCTTCGGGTCCGGGAATAATTCTTTGGATAAAGACTTCAAATCCATCTCGTTTAGTCATATCTAAAACTCTTTTTAGCTCCCTTTCTGTTTCTACAAAAAAGGCTTTTTCCCTATACTTTTCTACAAAAGTAGGAGAGTCTGACGGTTTAACTATCAAGGGATATCCTATTTCTTTTGTGACTTTATTATAAATATCGTCATCATCTGTAGAAATAGTTTCAGGTGTTCTAATACCAAAAGCTTTAGCTATTTGTTCTAGTCTAGACTTATCCATTAAATCTGTTAAAAGTCCCTTTCTATCCATGGGAAATAAATAGTATTCTTTTAATTCGTAAAAATACTTGTCTATAAATTCAACATAAGGGTCAGCAGTGGCTAAAAGAACTGGTTTATGTTCTTGCTCACGACCGTATCTTAGGAGATATTCTAAATAAGCTTCTTCTTCCTTTTGGTAATGGGGTGCTATATATGCTTCCTTTACATATTTGGATTGTCCGTAGAGATTTTTATCCCCGTGATTTACTGTAACGACGTGAATTCCCTTTCGCCCTAGAGATCTTACCACAGCCAAACCTATATAATAATTTGTACCAAGTACAACGGCTTTATGTTTATGTTCATACTTACGTTCCATTATTTCTACCTCCATTTTAAATTATATCACAATAGGGTTTGTGGCGCAGATAAAAGAATAGAGGGAATTGATATAAAACCCGAAAATGTCCATGATGTTTTTGGGGACGGAGGATCTGTAGTATATAATGCCAAAAAAAATAAATTGACATTGACTAATGCCAGAATAACAGACGTACTTAATGAAAATTTTTAGAAAGAATAATATGTAGATCTTTTTGGGCAGTCTCAGTCAGTCTGTCATCCTACGGGTGGCAGACTTTTTATAAAGAGAAGGATTAGATTAATAATTGCATTATTGGGAATATTTATCTTATGGAAATGATAATTAATGGGGAATTGCGAAGTATTTTCGTAGAGTATAAAAAGAAAAAACATATAAGTGTAGAGATTAATCCTGAGGGATTTATAACGGTTCGTGCTCCTTTGGGTATTTCTAATGAAGAGTTGGAAGATACGATAAAAAAATTAATTCCTCGTATAGAAAAAAGACTGGATAAGATTGCAGCTAATAAAAAGATTTATGATGAAGGCAGTTATAACGATGATGAGCATTTTAGGTTATTTGGCGAAGATATTTCCTTTAAAGAAGTGGGAATTAGTGGAGAAGCAGAACTAAAGAAATTTTATTTTGAAAGACTAAAAATAGAACTAGAGAATTTCTTAAAGCATTATTCCAAAGTCTTGGGAGTTAAATATAAGGAGTATAAAATCACCGAAACTAAAACTACTTGGGGGACTTGTAATTCTTCTAAAAAGCTGACTTTCAATTTGAAACTAGTTATGGCACCTTTGGATGTGGTGGAATATGTGGTCGTTCACGAGTTGGCTCATTTAAAGCATATGAACCACGACAGGAGTTTTTGGAATTTAGTGGGAAAAATTTTACCTGATTATAAAGAAAGACAAAATTATTTAAAAAAATATGGTCAGTTTATGAATCTTTAGCCATAAATTCTTGTAATGAGTTATAATATAATCATAAGAAATCGGAGGCGAAAATGGATTTAATAATAGTAGATTGTCAAAATGATTTTATCGATGGTACTATGGCTTGTAAAAATGCAAATGTAGCAGTGGACAATATTATAGAGGCTTTGAATGACGATGTTAATGTTTATTATACGTCTGATTTTCATCCTAACAATCACATGAGTTTTGAAGAATTCGGTGGAATTTGGCCACCTCACTGTGTAGAAGGAACTTGGGGTGCAGAAATTCACGATAAGTTTCACGAAACGAAATACGCTCCAAATAATGAGAATACATTTTTTAAAGGCAGAAATTCCAAAGAAGAGGAATACTCGGGATATAGAGCCAGAAATGGAAATGATAAGATGCTAAAAGATGTAATCGGAGATAAAATTTATATCGCTGGAATTGCTAGTGAATACTGCGTGAGAGAAACTGCTTTGGCATTTTTAAAAGATGGCAAAGAGGTGGTAGTTTTAAAAGATTTATTAGGTTATGTGGACGAAGAGGATCATTTGAAAAATATTAAAGATTTAGAAGAAAAAGGCGTAATTATAGAGTGAGTATAAGGATTATTGCTGTAGGTAAGTTAAAAGAAAAATACTTAAAATCTGGAATTGACGAGTATCTTAAAAGAATGCAAAGCTATTCCAAATTAGAGGTCACAGAAATTCCCGATGAACAAGCTCCTGAGAATCTATCTGAAAAGGATTTAGAAATTATTAAAAATAAAGAAGGAGAAAAAATTCTATCCAAAATTAAAAAAGAAGACTATGTAATTAATTTGGAAATAAATGGAAAACTTTTAAGTAGTGAGGACTTGGCCGGCTTAATTGAGAGGAATCTTCCCAGTGGAAGAGATTTGGTATTTATAATCGGTGGATCCAATGGCTTATCTCAAAATGTAATAAATCGTGGGGATTTTTCTCTTAGTTTTTCCAAAATGACTTTCCCACATCAGTTAATGAGACTTGTTTTAATAGAGCAGATATATAGAGGGTTTAGAATAATCAACAATCACCCGTATCATAAATAGATGTTAGGGAAAATTTGTCGTTGGGGTTACAAATTCATTAAAAAAGAAATAGCAGCATAAAAAGGAGGCGAGGATATGGCTTTGGAGGATTTTAAATGTACGGCTTGTGGCGGTAGTGTATCTTTTGATACGGATAAACAGAAACTAGTTTGTGATTTTTGTGGAACTGAATACGATATAGACGCTCCAGAACTCCATGAACATGATCACGAAGGCGAGCCACATGTTCATCATCATTCCAGGGAGGAAGTCGGCGGTGAGAAAAAGGTGACGGAAGTCATCACTGACAATGATGGTAATATTTGGGAACAGGAAAAAGAATTTTGGTCTGATGAAGAAGAAGATGAGTTTAAAGTTTATTCTTGTAATTCCTGTGGTGGCGAAATTATAGGCGATGAGACTATGGCAGCTACATCTTGTCCCTTTTGTAATAATAACGTAGTAATTCCTAATCAATTTGAAGGAGATTTGCGACCGGATTTTGTAATTCCTTTTAAACTGGATAAGGAATATGCTAAGGATGCTTTGAAGAAGTTTTATTCTGGTAGAAAATTACTCCCTAAGGTATTTATGGACCAAAATCATATCAACGAAATAAAAGGAATTTACGTACCTTTTTGGCTATATTCAGGTACTGCCAATGCAGATTTAGAATTTACCGGTACGAAAGTTAGAATGTATTCAGACTCCAACTACAATTACACAGAGACTAAATACTACGACATAAACAGAGGAGGCGCCATGGACTTTAAATTCGTTCCCGTGGACGGTTCTTCTAAAATAGATGATATATTGATGGAGTCCATTGAGCCATATAAATGGGAAGAAGCCACAGGGTTTACTAGCCAATATTTAGCAGGATTTTTGGCGAATCGATACGATATGGAAGCGAAGGATTGTATCGAAAATGCAGAAAAGAGAATAAAAAATTCAACGATTGAAACTTTTAAAAACTCAGTTTCTGGATATGATTCTGTATCTTTGAAAAGAACAGAATATCAACTGGGAAAGGTGAATATTAATTATGCCTTGGCTCCTGTATGGTTTTTAAATACGGAATGGAATGGGAAATTTTACACCTTTGCTATGAATGGTCAGACTGGAAAAATAATTGGAGATGACATGCCTATCGACAAGGGCATTATGATGAGAAAATGGCTGACGGTTGGAGCTATTGTAGCAGTAATAATATTTATTATTGCAATAATGGTTTTCAGATTTTTATAGGAGGTTAATATGAAAAACTTAAAAAGAATGTCAATTTTACTAATACTCCTATTATCCATTTTTATTTCAACTACGGTAATGGCTGCAGGTTTTGTTCCTCCTCCTAGAACTTTAACTAGGGTAGAAGACGAGGGAAATATTCTTTCTGATACTGAAGAAGAAAATCTAAGGGAAAAGTTAGACGAAATCAGTGAAAGGCATAATGTAGATGTAATCGTAGTGACTAACTACTCTTTGAGCGGTAAATCTGCCATGGAATTTGCTGATGACTACTTCGATTACAATGGTTATGGCTTAGGAAGAAATTATGACGGAGTATTGCTTTTACTTAGTATGGAAGCTAGGGATTGGTGGATCTCTACCCATGGATATGGAGTCACTGCCTTTACGGATTATGGAATAGAATACATTGGAGATGAAATAGTAGGGAATTTAAGTGACGGAAATTATTACAATGCTTTCGTCCAATTTGGAGATTTGGCCGATGAATTTATAGAACAAGCTAAAACTGGCGAGCCCTTTGATGTAGATAATAAGAAAACAAATGAGATAACAGCAACTGCACTTTTGGGCATGTCTGGATTGTCAGTTGGTGCTGGTGGCTTGGCAGGGAAAGCATATACCAGTAGTCTTGCCAATACGCACAAAACCAAAAGAAAACAAACTACTGCTGAAGGATATTATTTAGGAATAGCAAATTTTGCAAATACCTATGATAGATTTCTAAATAGCAACGTAACTAGATCACCTATACCTAAGAAATCATCTTCCTCTGGGGGAAGTTCCACCCATACCTCTTCCTCAGGTCGGAGTCACGGTGGTGGAGGCGGAAAATTTTAGTATCATTAACGTTAGTAGTTAGTAATTAGTAATTTGTAATTAGTTGAGAGGCATATGGTTGTGCTTGAGGGATTAATCTGTTAAGCATGATAGTATGCCTTTTTTATTTGCAAAATTATTGTTGATAATAATTTTCAATATTAGTATTGCAATTTGGAAAATTCTTAGTATAATAGTATTGATAACTAATATCAAACATACTTATTCATATATATAAAGGAGAACGAAAATGTTTAACTTACTTATGGCACCAAAATCCAATGATATGCAGATTTGTAGAATAAAATGTAAAAGAAATTCTGACAATCACGTTCGTCATTTAAATAATTTAGGATTTGTAGAAGGTGCAAAAATTTGCGTCGTAAGTGAAAATGCAGGAAATTTAATAGTAAAGGTTAAAGATTGTCGTGTGGCAATAGGAAAAGATATTGCCAAGACAATATACGTAGCATAAGGAGAGAAAATGGAAACTTTAAAAACGGCAAAAACGGATCATAAATATAAAGTACTGAAAATACATGGTCAAGGTCCGTTAAAGCGAAGAATTATGGATATGGGCATTACCAAAGGTGCAGAAATTTTTATTAGAAAAGTAGCTCCACTGGGAGATCCCATTCAAATAAATGTTAGAAATTACGAATTAAGTTTAAGACGTGATGATGCTTCATTAATAGAAGTAGAGGAAATAAGGGGAGAATAAATGAAAGTAACAATAGCACTAGCCGGAAATCCCAATAGCGGGAAGACCACTCTTTTCAACGAACTCACTGGCTCCCATCAATATGTGGGAAATTGGCCTGGGGTAACAGTAGAAAAAAAAGGCGGCCAATATAGAAAAAATAAAAACATAGAATTTACAGATTTGCCAGGGATTTATTCCCTATCGCCATATACTCTTGAAGAAGTGGTGGCAAGAGATTACTTATTAAAAGAAAAGCCAGATGTAATTATTAATGTTGTAGATGCATCAAACATAGAAAGAAACTTATATTTATCCACTCAACTTTCCGAACTGGGAATACCTCTCGTCATAGCTTTAAATATGATGGACGTGGTGAGAAAATACGGAGATAAAATAGACGTAGCAAAATTAGAAAAGCTGCTAAATTGCAAAGTAGTGGAAATTTCAGCCTTGAGAAACGAAAACTTAGATAAGCTTATAGATGTAGCTGTTGAAGCTTCTATGAATAAGGGAAGATACAAAGAGATAAAAGCTTTCTCTTCCGAAGTGGAGGATTATATCCAAGAAATTGAAAATATTATCCACGGTAAAGTAGATGAAAAATTCAAAAGATGGGTTGGAATAAAACTCTTTGAATCAGATTCTAAAATAGATATAAATCTAAATGATTTGGAAAAGTCTGAAATTGAAAGAATCATTTCCGACGCAGAAGAAAGTTTTGATGATGATGGAGAGGGCATTATAACTGATGAGAGATACAATTTCGTTACTGGCGTTACTTCCCAAGTCGTAAAAAAAGGTAGAAAGGGCTTAACTACTTCAGATAAAATCGACAAAATAGTTACCAATAGATTTTTAGCTCTTCCCATTTTTGCAGTAATAATTTTCTTAGTTTATTATATTTCTGTTTCTTTTGTAGGTGGGGGTATAACTGATTGGGTAAATGACGACTTTTTTGGGGGTATAGTTGGCGGTGGAGTCCAAACATTTTTAGAAAATGCAGGGACATCTGAATGGCTAGTATCTTTAGTAGTTGATGGAATTATTGGCGGAGTTGGTGGAGTTTTAGGCTTCTTGCCTATTATAGCAACACTGTTTTTATTTATAGCTATTTTAGAAGACATTGGATATATGGCTAGAATAGCATTTATCTTGGACAAAGTCTTTAGACGATTTGGTTTAAGTGGAAAGAGTTTTATTCCTATTCTAATCGGTACGGGGTGTTCGGTACCTGGAATTATTGGAACCAGAACCATTGAAAATGATAGGGATAGAAGAATGACTATTACTGTAGCGTCTATGATGCCTTGTGGAGCAAAGACAGATATTATCGCGATGTTTGCAGCAGTATTTGGCGGGGCATTTTGGTTTGGTCCCCTTTGGTATTTTGGTGGAATCGCAGCAGTAGTAGTATCTGGTATAATTTTGAAAAAGACTAAAATGTTCGAAGGAGATCCTGCGCCTTTTGTAATGGAACTTCCTGAATATCATATGCCAAGTGGGAAAAATGTATTAAAAGCTACTTGGGTTAGATGTAAGGATTTTATTGTAAAAGCAGGGACGGTAATTTTACTTGCAACTGTGGTAATTTGGTTTTTGCAAAATATAAGTATAAGTGGAGAATTTGCAGCTTTTGAAGATGCTTCATCCCAATCTATATTATCTTTCATAGGAGAGAGAATCGCTTGGATTTTTGCACCACTAGGATTTGGTCACTGGATTCCAACTGTGGCAACTGTTCTTGGATTAATAGCTAAAGAAGTAGTAGTTTCTACATTCGGTGTACTTGCGAACTTAGGAGAAGTAGAGGCAGGCTCTGCAGCTCTTAGCACTTTCGTAAGGGAAAACTTCACTACAGCATCTATGCTAAGCTTTATGTTCTTTAATCAATTTACGATTCCTTGCTTTGCAGCAGTAGGTGCTATTAAACAAGAGATGGGTAGCAAGAAGTGGTTTAGATTTGCAATAGGATATATAATGACCTTTTCATATACTTCAACTTTAATGGTTTATCAATTCGCAAGGGTGATAATAGATGGTCAACCCATGAATATTTGGACCCTTGTAGCTTTTGGAATTTTAGCAGTGTATTTATTCTTAATGCTTAGACCAAAAAAGAAGTTAGATGAAGATTTTGTAACAGAAAGAGCAGTATCATAAGGTGATAAAATGATTGATTTAATAATAATTGGAATAATCGGAATTGCATTAACCTTTGCTATAAAGAGTTTAAAAAGCACAAAGGGCGGATGTAGCAGTTGCTCTGGATGTCCAGCAGCAGGAAAATGCAGTTTGGAAAAAGTAAGTGAAATAGAATAAATATAGACCCATTTCAGATAAACACTTTGGAATGGGTTTTTTGTTGAAAATTTTGATATAATATAGCTAATAAATTGTGTGGAGGGGAATATGGAATATCGTTATGCCATTGGAAATGGTGATATGGAGTGGATTCAGTTGGTAAATCCAAGTGAATTGGAAAGAGAAAATATTATTAAGTCCTACAATATTCCTAGGGACTATATTCAAGATGTCTTTGACCCTTATGAAGTGCCTAGAGTGGAAGGATTAGAAGGGGATAAGCCTCCTTTATTCGTTTTTAGTTATCCTATTAAATCCTCGGAAACCGAATACATTACTCGAGTTGTGGCAATTATTTTGCTAGAAAATACGGTAATTACTGTACGTAGTGAGGATTCTCAGGTATTTGACGATTTAAAGGAATATGCCCTTAACAATATCAAAGATAAAAAAGATTTGGACAGCATGATCGTAGAGCTGGCTTGGTCTATTTCTAAAAAATATAATTTTTATATAAAAGAAATTGATGAGCAAATCCAAGACTTTGAAGATAAAATTCGAAATTCCACTAAGACTGAATTTTTACAAGCCATGATAGAAATCCAACGGGCTTTAATTTATTTTAGAACAGGGATAAATGAAAATGGATTAGTTATTCATAAATTATCTAAGTTAAATTATATTGTAGATACAGAGAAGGGCTCTATGCTTATGCATGATTTGCTTAAAGAAAATAAACAAGCACAAATTATGATTGATACAGCTGTGGATATGCTGGAAAACCTAACTGATTTATATTCCAATGTAATAAGCAATAATTTAAATACAGTAATGAAAGTTTTAACTTCTATAACTATAGTTTTGACTATTCCTTCCATAGTCGGTGCTTTATGGGGAATGAATACAAAACTTCCAATTGGAAATCATCCGTATGCTTTTTGGTATTTACTTTCTTTGATTGTGGTTTTGAGTTTAATAATTGTATATGTACTTAGAAAAAATGATTATCTATAAATAAAAAATTGCCTAGATTTTTTAACTAGGCAATTTCTATTTGTATGGGTCTCCATATCATTCTTTTTCACTAAAAAATCGCCTAGCTTTTTAACCAGGCGATTTTGATTTTTATTGTAATTCAAGTTTTACTTTTGCTTCTACTGCTTCAAGTAGGCTTCCTTCTTCTAATAAATCTGTAGCCATTTCTAATTCGTCGTATAATTCTACATCTTTATCAAATTCTAGGAAGTCGATATTTTCTCTTACTAAATCATAAGCTGCTTGAGTTCCTACTCCTAGGTTTAGACCTGGGTCCATTTCTTTTCTGAAGTCTAATGCTTGGCAAGCTGCCATAATTTCTGTTGCAACTACTCTTCTAGAGTTTCTAACAATTTCTTTTGCTTTTCTAGCTGCGATAGTTCCCATGGATACGAAGTCTTCTTGGTTTTCACAAGATGTTATAGAGTCCACACTTGCAGGGTGAGCTAGTACTTTATTTTCTGATACTAGTGCTGCTGCTGAATATTGGGATATCATAAATCCTGAATTCAGTCCTGGATTTTTAACCAAGAAGGAAGGGAAGTCAGATAGTTGTGCATTTACTAATCTTTCTAATCTTCTTTCAGAAATATTTCCTATTTCAGAAGCTGCAATTCCTAATAAATCAAATGCTTGTGCCATGTTCTCTCCGTGGAAGTTACCGCCTGAAATTACTTGTCCGTCTGAGAAGATAATTGGATTATCTGTTGCTGCATTAATTTCTATATCTACTCTACCTTTTACAAAATCGATGGAGTCTTTGTTAGCTCCGTGTACTTGTGGCATACATCTTAGAGAATATGCATCTTGTACTCTGATTTCTGCTGTATGAGTTACATAAGTTGAATCTTTTGTAAGTTCTCTAATGTTTTTAGCAGTAGCTAAATTTCCTCTGTGAGGTCTAATGGTGTGAAGTTCTTCGTAGAAAGCGTCGATAATTCCTCGATGTGCTTCTAAAGATAAAGCTCCAGCGATATCTGCTAATTTCAGTAAGTCTATTGCATCTTTAAGAGCTAGTGCTCCTATACCTGTCATAATGGTAGTTCCATTAATCAAAGCAAGTCCTTCTTTTGCTGCTAATTCCATAGTTTCAATTCCAGCAAGTTCCATAGCTTCTTTTCCTTCGTAGATTTCTCCATCGAAGAATGCGTAGCCAAGTCCTAGTAATGGAAGTACCATATGGCTTAGGGGTGCTAAGTCACCTGATGCTCCTAAGGAACCTTTAGATGGAATATAAGGAATCAAATTTTTATTTAGCATTTCCAAAAGTTTTTCAATAGTTTCCATTCTGATTGCTGAAACTCCTTTGATAAGGGAGTTTACTCTAATTAGCATAATAGCTCTAACTTCATCTTCTTCTAGAGGATCTCCAAAGCCTACTGCGTGAGTTCTGATTAAGTTTTCTTGAAGTTGAACTGTATCTTCTTTAGATATACTAACCTTTGAAAGAGAACCGAATCCAGTGTTAACACCATATACAACTCTTTCTTGTTCAACTATATCATCTACTACTTTTCTAGATGCTTTTATTTTATCAATAGCACTCTTGTCAATTTCTACTTCAGCATATCCTCTTGCAACTTTTACTACTTCCTCAAGGGTGAGATCTTCACCATTAATAATTACTTTTTCCATTTTCAACCTCCTGATTGATAGTGATTACTTACTTTATATTTAACAAAATATTATCCTAATATCATTGTTCCAATAACACCACCGATAATTAGTGGAATGTTAAATGCGATAAATGTAGGAACTGTTGTGTCCCAAATGTGATCGTGTTGTCCGTCTGCATTAAGTCCAGATGTAGGTCCTAATGTTGAGTCAGATGCTGGTGATCCAGCGTCTCCTAATGCTCCTGCTATAGCTATTAATAGTATAATTGATGCAGGTGAGAAGTTAAGTCTCATAGCTAGTGGTACATATATTGCTGCGATAATTGGAATAGTTGAGAAACTTGAACCAATTCCCATAGTAACCAATAATCCGATTAATAACATTACGAATGCAGCCACAGTTTTAGATCCTTGCATATATACTGCTGCTTGTTCTACTAACACGTCTACTGAACCAGTTGCACGGATAACTGCACCATATCCTGATGCTACTAACATAACAAATGCGATAAAGCCCATCATAGCAACTCCGCCATCCATCATATCATTTAATTGGTTTAGTTTAATACAACCAGTTAATATCATAGTTATTAGTCCGAATAAAGCTGCAAGTGGAAGAGATTGGGTAAATATTGACATTATTGCCACTACTACAGCAGATATTACTGCTCCCCAAGCTTCTTTAGTCATGGTTACTTCTTTGTCGTCTTCTACTTCTCCTAGAATTGGAAGATCTTTGTACTCTCTGTCTCTTGTGCCCCAGTAAGTTCCCATAACTATTAAACCTACTAACATAGATGCAGCACCAATCCACATAACTGATGTTGCTTGACCTGGAGTTACGTTACCGCCATTGTCGTTAATGGCTCCAACTACAATACCTCTGAATATATCACCAAATCCTAATGGAATAGCTATGTATGGAGCTTTTAGACCAAAGGTCAAAGCAACAGCAACAGCTCTTCTGTCTAGTTTCAATGAATTCATAAGCTTTAATAGTGGTGGAATTAAAATTGGAATAAATGCAATATGAATAGGTACTAAGTTTTGTGAAAAGCAAGCTATACCTGCTAATGAAAATACCATAAATAGTTTTCTACCTGATAAAGCTTGAGAAAGCTTTCTAGAAAGAAGTGTACCTAATCCTGTGTGAGCCAAAGCTACTGCAAAAGCTCCTAACATAACATATGATAATGCCGTACCTGCGTTTCCGCCCATTCCTCCTACAAGAGTGTCAATAACTGTAGGTATGTCTCCGCCCTCTACAGCCACTCCAGGAATTGCTGCTAAAGGTGAGAAGAACTCTGTAACTGCGAATATAGGCATGCCTGCAAGGCCTCCTCCTACTATCGCTGCGATAATAAGTGCTAAGAAAACGTTCACCTTTAGTAATGACAATGCTAGTAGTACGATTACTGATACTACTACTGGGTTAGTTAAAATCATAATTTCCCTCCTTGATTTTAAGTCTCGATCGTAACTTTGTAATCACCATCGTATATATATAATAACAGACCTACGTCAAGTATATGTTTAATATATGAAAATTTATAAAATAAAATTTTAAAAAAAGGAACATAGAAAACGTTTATAATTTGATAATTTTAAATTACTTTTTATTGTTACACTGATAAATAGTTATTTTAGCGTCAAAAAATCGTCTATACAAAAATAATAAAAAAATATTTTGTCAAAAAAACTAAGAAAAAATAATAAAAAAATATTTTATTTAATCTTAATTCAGGACATATATATCTACTATATGGTAGAATTATACATATATTATAATTAAAGATAGGAGATGTCGAATTTTGAAAATCACATGCAAATTACTAGGCGTACCTGAAATAATTAAAAATAAAAAGAAAGTTCAATTTCCCTATTCTAAAATAAATGCATTTCTTTATTATATGGCAGTAGAAAAAACCGTATCTAGAAATGAAATTTCTGGACTTTTATGGCCTATGGACAGTGAAAAAATTGGAAAAAAGAATTTAAGAAATGTATTATACCATACCAAAAAGATTCTTCACCCAGATATTGTCTTGAGCCCCAATAATACAATTCTTCAGTTAAATGAAGAACTGGATATTTACATAGACGTAGATGACTTCCAAAAGGACACAAGGGAAAAATTAGACCTTTACGACGGAGAGTTTTTAAAAAGTTTTTATATTAAAGATTTAGATGAGTTTGATCAATGGATTTATAATTCCAGGATAAACTACCACCAAATTTATTATTCAAGCTTATATGAAAAAATTAAAGACAATTTGTATAATGGACTTTATGACAATTTAGAAGGTGGAATAAATCGTCTTATATCCTTGGACAATTTAGATGAAAAAAATTATCGTCTTTTAATGGACTATTATTTAAAAATCGGAAGAAATAATAAAGTTATTGAGATTTACGGAGAGTTAAGTGAGTTATTAAGAAAAGAACTTAATGTAGATCCTGATGAAGAAACAAAAAAACTCTATCTAGAAACCATAGAAAAATTCAATCCCAAGGACGAACTATTGGAAAAGGAAGTCATATACTTTGGGAGAGAAAAAGAAATTTCTACAATTATAAACACAACTAATAAATTTTTAGATGGAGATAGTGTAAATACCATTTTTGTAGAAGGTGAAATTGGCGTTGGTAAATCCACGCTATTTAATCGAGTGTTTTTTGATTTAAAAGAAGATTTCAAAATTTTTTCCTTTAGATGTTTTCAATTGGAATCACCTAGAACTTATCGCATTATAGAAGTTTTAATTCAAGAGATGGAAAAAAATAAGGATTATAAAGAATATAGTGGAAAAATTGAGGATTTAGCAAATAAAATTCAAGAAATTCAAAAACTCCAGAGATTTGATGATGACGATGGATTTTTAAAATCAGAAGTAGAAGATTCTTTTATAAAATTACTGGAGAAACTAGGAGAAATAACTCCAATAATAATTCACTTAGATGATATTCATTGGATGGATTTAAGCTCCTTAAAATTACTTACAAAGTCTGTATTAATTAACAAAAATATATTGTATTTCTTTAGTGGGAGAAGTGGAGGAAATTTTGAAATTGAGGATTTTCTTTCAACTCTTTCATATTATGATAAAATCAAGAGAATTGAACTCCACAGATTTTCCAAAGAGGAGAGCATGCAATATTTAAAAAAGGCTATTCCAGAAATAAAAGATAAAAGCATTTACGAAGAAGTTTACAACAA
>JAAYEN010000023.1 GCA_012728775.1 Tissierellia bacterium | reverse complement strand
TTTTAATTTCTAAAATACATTAAAATCAAATATTAAAAACCAAGCACAAAACGTAAAAAATTTTGTGCTTATTTATTTGTCCTTATCTTGAAAAAATAGCCGAAATATGTTAGCATTATAATTGAATAATTAAACAAATTAATAATTAATTCAAAATAAATTTTTAGGAGGAAAATATGGATTTAATTAAATTAGGTATAGTTTTTGCTGCTATTATTTTAGTAGTTAGAATGAATAAGCCATTGTATATGTCAATGGGTGCAGGTATTTTAGCTTCCCTTATACTTTATCAAATACCTTTTTCTGCTTACCCAGGTATTTTAAAAATTTCTCTATTTGGTAAGCAAAGCATCGTAGTAATTATGGCATTCTATACTATTACTTTTCTTCAAAGGATGTTAGAAAAAAGAGGGAGATTGCTATTAGCCGAACGTTCTATAAGTAGAATTTTTAACTCTAGAAGAATAAATGCAACTGTTGTACCTTTTATAATCGGAATGCTTCCTTCAGCTGGTGCTGTCTTGATCGCAGCTCCCATAGTAGCTACGGCTGCTGGAGAATATCTAGATAAGGATGAAGTTACTTTTGTAACTAGTTATTACCGTCATATTTCGGAAGCCTTTGTGCCCACTTACAGTTCTATCATTTTAGCTTTGACATTAACAGGAGTATCTATGACAGGATTTGTAGTGGCGATGTTACCATTGGTATTGGCTTTATTTCTTATAGGATATTTCTTCTATGTTCGTAAAATCCCACAAGGAGGAGAAGATATGGAAGAAGCTGTAAACTATAAAGAAGAATGGAAAAATGTTTTTAAAAGCATGTGGCAAATCGTAGGAGCAGTTTTGATAATTCTAATTTTCAAAATTCCCGTACACTTAACAGTTATAGGTATAATAGTTCTCAATTTCTTCATAGATAAATTTACTCCTCAAGAAGTTGCGCCATTTTTTGTCACTGCATTTGAACCCAAGTTGATTTTTACGACTTTAGCTGTTATGACTTTCAAAGAAATTTTAGTTCATACAGGATTGATTGAACAACTTCCAAATTATTTTATAGGACTTCCAATAGGACCTGAGGCTATTTATGCAATATTATTTTTCTTTGGAACCATAGTAATAGGATCTCAAGCCATAATAGTTACCATAATACCTTTAGCTTATGCAACTATACCTGATGCTGGATTGGCATATTTTACTCTCCTTATGAGTTTGACTTATATTGCAATGCAGGTGTCTCCTACACATGTTTGCTTAGGGATTATTACAGAAGATCAAGGAACTACTTTCAATGGACTTGTAAGAAAAACGATGCCAGTTTTAATTTCTTTTACTATATTGGCAGTAGTGTACACAATAGGCCTTAGCTTTATTATAGGCTAGATATGAAAAAGATAATTTTAGTTTCGGGATTTTTAGGCGTTGGAAAAACCACATTAATACAAAAGTTACTGGCGGAATTGATTCCCGAGCATTATGTTATGATAATTGAAAATGACTTTGGAGATATTAATATCGACAGGGATCTTTTAGGTGGATATGAATTGGTGGTTAAGGAAATAAACGCAGGGTGCATATGTTGTTCTCTTGTGGGAGATTTTGAAAAAGCCATCGTTGAAATAGAAAGGGATTACGCTCCAGATGCAATAATTATTGAGCCATCTGGAGTAGCAGATACATCCCATATAGTAAATGTATCTATGGCATTGGATTATGGATATACATTAAACTCCATAAATCTAATAGACGGAAACAATCACTTTTTGTATTTGGAGAATTTTCATGAATTCTATAAAAATCAAATACTGTCTGCTAATACTATAATTATCAACAGAACATTTGAGTTATCCACAGACGAGATCCAGACAGCGGTAGATTCCATTGGAGAAATCAACTCTTTTGGAAAAATTTTGACAGATAAAGATGATGGAACCTTAGACGTAAGGGCTTTATTAGACGATGACAACCTTTACAATAGAGTTTTCGATTTGGATATGGATATTGAAAATATTTTCGAGAACTATTCCTCTCTATCCCTTGTATTGCCTAATTCTTACGAGGAAGAAATATTTTTAAAAAAGATAAATTCTGTTATTGAAGATGGTAATATCAAAAGAATAAAGGGAATAATAAATTTAGATAAAGTGGTTAGAGTAGACTACACGAGAGACTTCGACAGGGAGCCCAAGTTAGAAGATTTTCCATCTTATGCAGGTGTGGGTAAGTTGGTAATAATTGGGGATAACTTTGACGAAATGAGAGCAAGAGATATCTTCAGGAGGTAGCTTATCAAAGATATAGTTTTGGTTTCGGGTTTTTTATCTTCGGGAAAAACCACCTTGATTAAAAGATATATACAAAATACAAAGAAAAGCTACAAGGTAATACAATGTGAGATGGGAATTGAGAAGCTGGAAAATTTCACTAGAGTTCACAGCGTAGAAGAACTAATAAAGGAAATAGAAAACTCCAAAGAGAATCACATTTATGTAGAATTTAATGGAACATGGAGTGTTTCGAAATTTATTAGTTTAATCCAAACTCGCATGGACAGCAGAATATTAAATGTCTACGTCATGGATTTGGAGAAGATACACAAGTACATGGTAAATTTTCCTGCTATGATTATGGAGCAGCTAAATTATGTGGATGAAATCGTTACGATAAAAAAAGGAAATCCCCAGGAGTTTAAATATGTAAAGCAAACAATTGCGCAAATTAGACCTTGGATTTCATATAGAGAATTGGAT
>JAAYEN010000304.1 GCA_012728775.1 Tissierellia bacterium | reverse complement strand
GTCTCCCAGTCCGTAGCCCAATTTGTTCTTAAAACTTAGTACTTTTTCTGCTCCTATTGGTTTACTAATTTTTTCCTTTGTATTTTTCATAGTAACCTCCTTGCTATTTTGTTAATTGAATAGTATCATAATAAAAAAAAATTAGTTAGTAATTATTTTTGTTTCTATAGAACATTTTTTGTAACTTTGATATAATGTATTTGGGTGATAATAATGACCAAAACATTAAAAAAACACTTTGTAAAAGATCTTTATAATAGAATATTTGATTTTAACACATTTATATATGATAAAAATAATCTTTCTGATTTGAGCTTATTACACATTTCCAAGCAATTGTTCAGTGAAAATACTTATTTTGAGTCTAGAATTAAAAATTTAATAGATTCAAGTCCAAAAAATTGCATATACATAGTTAAAGATAACTACGAAATCAATTATCTAATTTTTGTATTCGCTGAGTATGATTTTTTGTTTTGTGGTCCTTTTTTAACTGAAAATCATGGAAATTTTGAAAGCATAAAAAATATTATAAAAAAAAATAATATTAAAATGGAGAGATTTATAGAACTGCAAAGATATTACATGGAATTACCCGTTATTAATGTCAACAAAGTACTCTCAATTATTGATACATTAAAAAAATATAATTATTTAGAAGATATGAAAATAGAATTCATAAGTGAATCTCTTCAAAAAATCGAACAGGATTTTCAGTCAATAGAAGAACTAGAAGATAAAATGGCATATTATAAAGAAATTTATACAATAGAAAATCAGATGATGGAAGCTGTGTCCTTAGGAAATGAGGAAAAAGCTATAGAAATGTTTAACCAATTGGATCCTTCTCGTCTAGGACTCATACAAAGGGACTACCTAGAATATCATAAAAGTTTTTACACCATATTAAATACCTTATTGAGAAAATCTATAGAAAGCGTAGGTGTCCATCCGTACTTTTTAAATGAAATTTCTCGAAATTTTGCTCATGTTATTGTCAGTGAAAACAATATAGATAATTTTGAAAACCTTGCCTTAGATATGATAAAAAAATATTGTGAATATGTTGTTAAATTTACTCTGAATAATTATTCTCCCAATGTTAACAAAGCCATAAATTACATAAATATTAATATTCATCATAAAATCACAGCAAAACAAGTTTCTGATTTTCTTTTTTTGAATAATTCTTACTTTTCTACTCTTTTCAAAAAGGAAGTTGGACTTACCATTACAGAGTATATCAATAAAAGAAAAATCGAAATTGTAAAAGACTTACTAATAAATACAGATTTAAAAATCAATGAAATTGGTAGTTATATAGGAATCTACGATGCCAATTACTTAACAAAGTTATTTAAAAAAACAGAGGGTGTAACACCTAGTGAATACCTACAGATTAGGCATTAGTTACCCAAGACAAAAATCTTCTTTCTGATCCTATAGCATTAAAAAAACCGCGTTTATTTTCGCGGTAATTTTTAGTTAGCTACTTTTTCTTTCGCTATATCTACTAATTGTTTAAAAGCTGCTTCGTCATGGATAGCTAATTCAGAAAGCATTTTTCTGTTAATTTGAATGTCTGCTTT
>JAAYEN010000244.1 GCA_012728775.1 Tissierellia bacterium | reverse complement strand
TGGGATGATATCTGACCTAAAACTCCAGGAGTCAATACATCTCCTTGTTCTACTAAAATGCTCCCTTTCTTAGTATCTTCTCCCGCTTTGATAATGTCCTTGTTAGGTTCTATTGGAGAAAATATTTTGACGTAGTTTTCGTCAAACTCAGTTTCTTCAAATTTTAAATTGACATTTGCACCTTTCGGCACAGCTCCACCAGTGAGTATTTTTGCAGCCTCGCCTTTTTGAATATTTTTTTGTGGATAATGACCTGCTGGTATTTCCTCTATAATTTTTAATATAACTGGATTTTCTCTAGTTGCATTTTGAGTATCTTCTCCCCTAATGGAATAACCATCGTAAGGAGATTTATCAAAATTTGGCACGTCAAATTTCGCAGTTATCCTATCTGAAATAACTCTATTTAAAGCGTCTTTTACAGGTACCTTTTCAGTTTTTAAATCCACATCTAGGTCTAATAATATTCTAATTCCCTCATCTGGATGAATTTGATTATATTTGTTCATATTTATCTTTCTAATAGCATTATATTTTCAGGTTTTATCCTAAAATATAAGTTTTCTTTCCCTTCCAATTCTTTCCATTTATTTTTATCAATATCTATTCTAATTTTATCATATTCTGATGCATTTGCAGTATTTACCATTAATCCCACAGAAAAAAGTTCTTCTATGACTTTATCAATAACCAACGGATATGTATTTTCTCCATTGGGAATTTCTGTTATCTCTATATAATGACTTCTTACACCAATTAATTTGCAATTTGATAACTCGTCAATAGTTAATTCTATCCCCCAATTTTTTGTAAATAATCTATTTTCGCCAATGGCTTCTATCTTCGAGTAATTTTTACATCCAGAAATTTTTGCAGATGCATAAGTCCTAGGGTTTTTGAATAAATCTTTGGTAATTTGTTTCTCCTCAGAAATTCCATCTGTCATAACCACAATGGAATCGCATATTCTAAAAACTTCATCTCTATTATGAGATACAAATATTGAAGGTATTTTATATCTATTAATAATATCTTTTACTTCGATTTCTATTTTCCATTTTAAAAAATCATCTAAAGCTGAAAAAGGTTCATCTAATAATAAAATCTCCGGATCATTTACTAAAATTCTCCCTAGGGCTACTCTTTGCTTTTCTCCACCAGATAAATAAATTGGCTTTTGATTTTCTAAACCATTTAAATTCATCTCTTTAATAATTTTTTCAGAAATCTCATCTTTATTTCCCCTTTTAATTCCTGTTTTAATATTTTCTAACACAGTCATATTAGGAAATAAAGCATAGTCTTGAAACAAGTATCCCACTTTCCTACCTTGGGGTTTCAAATTTATTTTTTTTTCTGAATCGAAAAGAATTCTATCATTTAAAACAATTTTTCCTTTGTCAGGAGTTACAATTCCAGCAATACATTTTAGGGTTAAGCTTTTTCCACTACCAGAAGCGCCCAAAAGTCCCAACACTCCATAGTCTGAATTAAATTTTACTTTTAATTGAAAGTTTCCAAAATCTTTGTAAATATCTACATATAACATATTATGACTCGCTCGTTTTTAATTTGGTTGTTTTTTTATTTTGATTTTCTAATATATTAATAATTACTAAAACTGTAAAAGAGATTGCAATATTTATTAACACCCATTTATACGCCAAAAGATCTTCCCCTGTTCTCCAAAGTTGATAAACTGTTGTGGAAATCGTAGCAGTTCTTCCAGGTGTATATCCGGATACCATATTCGTAGCTCCATATTCTCCCAATGCCCTAGCGAAACTTAAAACTAGCCCTGCCAAAATTCCCTGTCTACAATTGGGCATAATTATTCTCCAAAATATCCAAGTATTACTTTTTCCAAGGGTTTGTCCAGCATATTTTAAATTTTCATCAAAGGATTCAAAGGCTCCTCTAGCAGTTCTATACATCAAAGGAAAAGTAACAATAATAGTGGCAAATATTGCCGAATACCATTTCATAACTAAAGATGAACCGAATATTTCTACCCAAAATCCTCCAAAATTACTATTGGGACCTAGAATTTTTAAAATGAAAAATCCAATAACAGTAGGAGGTAAAACAAGGGGTAGTGTCAAAATGACATCTAATACCCCTTTTATACTTCCTGGTAATCTCTTTATATAGTAAGCGAAAAATATCCCCAGAAAAAATGTAAATACTGAGGATATTAATGCAATT
>JAAYEN010000076.1 GCA_012728775.1 Tissierellia bacterium | reverse complement strand
GTTATATCAGTTAATGATATTTCATAAATAAAGATAACAAAAGGATGGGGTTATGGATTTAAAATTGAAAGACAAGGTTGTCTTGATTACAGGTGCAACAGGTGGTATTGGCCAAGCAGTATCTAAAGCATTTTTAGAAGAAGGTGCTAAAGTAGCATTGACTTCTACTGCACAAGAAAAACTTGACAAACTTATGGCAGAATTAGGAAATCCTAGTGAAGACAGAGCAATCGGACTTGTAGTTGACGTAACAGACGAAGATGCAGTAAAGGCTGCTATCGACAAAACAGTTGAACACTTTGGCAGTCTATATTCAGTAGTTCCAAACGCAGGATACAACGGAGATTGGCAAGAAGTTAAAGATGCAACAGCAGAAAACTACCAAAAAGTATTCGATATCAACGTATATGGCGTACTTTATGTTATGAAACATGCGATTCCTTATCTATTAGAAAATGGTTCAGGTTCTATTGTAGTTCTAGGTTCTGAAGGATCTTATGTAGGTTCACCAGGAATGGGCGCATATGTAGCATCTAAACACGCAGTAGCAGCAATCGTAAAAACTGCAGCTACAGAAGTTGGGGAAAAAGGCATTCACTGTAACTTTGTTGCACCTAGTGCAGTAGATACAGATATGATGAGAAGAATTGAGAAAAATACATTTGGAGATACAAAAACTCCAGAAGAAGCAGAAAGATTCTTTGCAGATGCATCTTGGGATAAGAGATATGCAAGAGTAGAAGAAGTAGCTGCTTGTTGTCTATACCTAGCTAGCGAAGTTTCCGCTCACATAATGGGTTGGGGAATTAGACTAGATGGTGGAAAGCACATATTATAATTAGAGATAAAAATTTCAAACTCCTCAGTAATGAGGAGTTTTTTATTTGGAATAATAGTGATGGTATTGATATAATTAATATATTAAACTACGAAAAACTCAACATAAGGAGGATTAAATTGATAGAAAAAGCTAGAGCGTTGATTTACGAAAGACATAGTGGACAAACTAGAAAAGGTAAGAAGGACCCTTTTACAAATCACTTGGAAGATGTTTTTGAGATAGCAAGGAGTCTTACTGAAAATGAGATAGTCTTGGCTTCTGCATATCTTCATGATATTGTAGAAGATACTGATACGACTATTGAGGAAATAAGAGAGATGTTTGGAAAAGAAGTGGCAGATTTTGTCGCTACAGAAACTGAAGATAAAAGGGCCGAATTTGATCCAGAAGAAACTTGGAAAATAAGAAAAGAAGAACAGCTTTATCACTTGAAAAATAATCGAAACAAAGACTTATATATAATCGCCTTAAGTGACAAATTGGCTAATACCAATGAGATGGTGAAAGATTATCGGGAAATGGGAGATAAGCTGTGGGAGCGATTCAATCAAAAAGACCCCAAGGAAATCGCTTGGTATTATAATAGCATGGCAGATATATTTAGACTAGAATTAGGTGATACTAAGGCGTTTAAAGAATTGAAAAATAACATAGATTTTTTATTTAATAAATAAAATGCCAGACAAAATCTGGCATTTATTCTAAACATGACTCTTCAAAAGATTGAAGAGTTTTTTCCTATTCTCCTTGAGCCGGAATAAATTCGTCTATTACCAAACTTCCATCTTTTCCGCTGACATTTATTGTGTAATACTGGGTATTTCCATCTTCATCTACATAGGAAATTCCATTGTTAGGTATTGTACCGAAAAAAGAGAAGTTTGCTAGTAATGGTTTATCTGGCGTTAGGGATTCTGGTTTATAGACTTCTTTGGTATTGAAGATAATTTCTCCATCTTCACTTGCTTCTAGAAATTCTATATTTAGAATTTTGAAGTCATTAATTACCTTTTGCGCAATGAATACCACTCTAGATTCTGGTACTGAATCTGGCGCTGTGTACTCATTGTAATCGGGAATTTCTGAAAGAACATCGTCTGCCCACTCTACTTTAAATGCTGGCTGATTATCCGAAGATGCTATGTTAGTATCTTCTTCCAATTCTTCTGGAGTTTCTTCTACGGTTACTTCTGGAGTTTTGGTCTCTTCAGGTTCTACTTCAACTTCTGGAGTTTTAGTTTCCTCTACGACTTCCACTTCTTCTGGAGATTCTATAACTTCTGGCTCTTTATTTTCTGATTTACAACCTACCAAAGTTATAATCAAAGTTAAAGACAACAATATAACAGTTAGCTTTTTCATTTCATGCCTCCATTATTGTTCAAATTTTTCTAATAATCTTTTTCTAACAAATACAAAATAAATCAATACTATTATTCCATATACTATCGTGGCTTGAACTAAGGTAAGTCTTAATAATATATTCAAGGCTATTACAAGGGCTACAGAAGCTTTTGGATCTTTGAATACTTCGTCTAGATAAGTCTTTTTCTTTTGTCTAGCTCCAAAAAAGTATCCAATCAATCCAAACCCAATCATTAAACTCAATCCTATTAATAGATGATCTAGTACTACAATTACAATTACTATATATGTAGCAAGGATAGTTATTATTTCTACCCAAAGGGAGTTTTTGAAAAAATTCATGGTTGCATAAACATCCGTTGGATATAAATTGTTATAGTTTTTAATATAAAAATAAAATAAAATTAGCAAAAATCCTATATAAAGGCCAAGTAAAATCGCCTTTGGAACAAAAATTTCTAAGCCAAATAAAAAGGCCAAAGCAATCATTGGAACAAATATCATCATGGAAATGGCATTGGATTTATTATAAAAAGCCGGGTGCTTATTAACTCTTAAATAAATCGCATATACAATTAAAATCAAGGATACAATGATAATCTTATTTCCAAAGTTTATGTAAAAAATCCAATTAGGCTCTGGTTCAAACTTCATATAATATAATGTCCAATAATCTGAATATAATATGGTAGATAAGATGGCAATAATTATAAAAGGCCATATATTATATTTTCTAAATAACTCTCCCACAATCATACCTCCCTTTATCTATAAATTAACTTTAACACTTAAATATAAGCTAATCAAGTTAAAATTTTGTTACTATTTTAAACTAATAGGATAAATATATTATGACAAGATAAAGAAAAAATAAGGAGGAATTATGGTAATTTTAATAACTGGCGCTACCCATACAGGAAAAACGAAATTGGCCCAAAGATTACTGGAGAAGTATAAATATCCTTATATTTCAATAGATCACTTAAAAATGGGACTAATTCGCAGTGGAATTACTGATATATCCGTAGAAGATGATTCTAAGCTGACGGAATTTCTTTGGCCAATAGTTAGGGAAATGGTAAAAACTGCTATTGAAAACAAACAAAATCTAATAATAGAAGGTTGCTATATTCCTTTTAATTGGAAAGAGGATTTTACTAGTGAATACATTTCTAATATTCAATTTATCTGTTTATGTATGTCTGAAGATTATATAAATAATAATTTTCACGATATTATATCCCATAGTTCAGATATAGAATGTAGAATAGATAATTCTTATTGTACTAAGGAGAGATTAATTCGTCATAATAAATATTACTTGGAAGGTAGTAGGAAATATAATAATGACTACGTATTGATAAATGACAATTACGATTTAGCTATTAATTCTATTTTAGAAAAAGAATGATATTCCGACCTTTATGTAATATTTGTCATCACTCTTAGTAACCTAGGTTACTTACTTTTTTAACGAAATATAAAATAATAGTATGATAATGTATATAGTTTAAAATAGGAGGAATTATGTTAAGACAAATTATTGAAATAGATGAAGATTTATGTATAGGGTGCGAGCTTTGCATAAGTGCTTGTAATGAAGGAGCCATTGGAATAGTAGATGGTAAGGCTAAACTTTTAAGGGATGATTACTGCGATGGATTAGGAAACTGTCTACCTAATTGTCCAACAGGGGCAATAAGTTTTATAGAAAAGGAAACACTTCCATTTAATAAAGAAGCAGTTTTAGAAAAAATGAATAAAACTTCTGAAACTAAAGAAGTTCATAGAGGTTGCCCAGGCTCTGCTTCTATGTCCATAAATAGAAACCAAAACTCCCAAGTACATGATGAGCATGAATGCCAATGCCAAGGTTCTGACAGTAAAACTATGGAAAAAGAAGAATCTTTTTCAAATAATGCTATCGTAGAATCGGAATTGACCCAATGGCCAATCCAAATAAAATTAATGCCTGTAAAGTCCCATTTTTATGAAAATGCAAATTTACTAATTGCAGCTGATTGTGCGGCTTATGCTTATGGAAATTTCCATAGAGATTTTATGAAAAACAAAGTGGCAGTTATAGGTTGTCCTAAATTAGATGATATAGACTATACTGAAAAGTTAACTGAAATCATCAGACATAATAATATAAAATCTGTAACAATCGTAAGGATGCAAGTTCCTTGCTGCGGCGGTTTAGAAAGAGCAGGTAAGATG
>JAAYEN010000259.1 GCA_012728775.1 Tissierellia bacterium | reverse complement strand
TATTAGAAATTACAATGTATCCTTGTATAGAAAGAATCAGTTCATCTACGTAAAAAGAAATGAAGAAATTTACGAAACTATATTGACAGGAATAAATAATGATATGGAAATAATTACAGAAACAGATGGACAAGTAAATATTTTTTCTTACAATGACTCTAGAATTGTAAATAATTTAGATAGTGCTAATCCAATTAATGCTGAATAATGAGCTATTTAACATTTTTCCAAATTCATGTTATAATTTTAATGTGCAATTGAAAAGGAGGTCCCACTAAATGAATAGCAATACAAAAGATATTTTTCATAATAAATCTATAGACAATTTATCCTCTGAAGAATTAGCCTTACTATATAAAGAATATGATAAATTCAACCAAAATGTTTATGATTTTGTGCTTACATACTACGATTACATATATAGGGAAAAGGACTATGGCACTGGAGATAAGTTAAAAATGGTAGAAGTCCATATTGTTTCAGATATAGCAGATACTCCTGACATTACTGCCCAAGATCTTGCAAAAAAATGGGATAGAACTCCAGCTTTTATTTCTAAAACTCTACGACATTTAGAGGATTTAGGATATATAGAACAAAAAATTAATGAAGATAATAGAAGGTTTAATATTATTTCTTTGTCAGAAAAAGGCAAAAAATTAGACTTAGCTCATAAAAAATATGATATAAAATCTATAACTAATACCAATAATGCACTACTTGAATTTTTTACAATTGATGAAATAATTAAATTCAGAAAGTTTCTAGTTAAATATGGTAAATTAATAAGCGAAGAATAAATGGGTAGACAAGCTTGTCTACCCATTTATTAAACATATTTTTCTTTAAATACTTTTTCAAATCTATCTAGTGCATTTATTAAATCTTTTGTTGGTAACCCCACATTCAATCTAATAAAATATTTAGCAGATTCTCCAAAAGTCTCACCCTTGTTAATAAAAATATTAGCTTCATCTAACCAAGAATAGAACTCTTCCGTAGAAACATTTAGATTTTCAAAATTTATCCAAGCTAAGAAACTCGCATCTATTTCCATAACTTGAAACTTATCAGATAAATTAGAAAAGAATTTGTCCACTATTTCAAGATTTTGTTTAATAACTTCAGTTGCTTCTTTTAACCAATCATAACCACTATCAAAGCAAGCTTTTGCAGCCACTAAGCCCAAAACATTTGCCCGTTCAATTCCCATCACTTCATTGGTTTTAATAAAATTGCTTCTTATTTTTTCGTTAGGAATTAGTATATTTGAACATTGGAGTCCTGCAATATTGAAAGTTTTTGAAGGTGCAGTGCAACATATCGAAATATCTCTATATTCACTTAAATCTGTTAAAACTACATGCTCACCATTGAAAACATAATCTGAGTGAATCTCATCTGAAACTAAAATTATTTTATTTTTTCTTGCAATTTGACAAATTCTTTCAATCTCTTTACGAGCCCATACTTTACCACTTGGATTGTGGGGATTGCAAAATAATATAAGCTTAACATCATCTTTCTTTGCAATAGATTCAAGATTTTCAAAATCAATTTCATATTTATTGTCCCTATATACGAGTGGACATTCTTCTATCCTTCTACCTTGTCCTTGTACTACTTCAAAGAAAGGAGGATAGACAGGTGTAAATATTATTACTCCATCACCTACATTAGAAAAAGCTCTAACTGCAGTTGCTAAAGCAGGTACAATTCCTGGCGTAGTAACTATCCATTCATTTTCTATTTTAGTTTTGTGAAATCTATCAAAAAAATACTTAACAGAATCTAAATAATCTTTAGTAGGTTTTGAATATCCCAAAACTTCAGTATCAATATAAGTTTTTAAAGCTTCTTTTATTATGTCCGCATTTTGAAATTCCATATCAGCAACTGACAAAGGTATAATATCTTCTGGAACATTGGCTTTTTCACCAATCATTTTTAACCACTTACTTGAGCCATTCCTTAGTCTATTATAAGTCGTTTGAAAATCATTCATTTAATTCACCTGAAGTTTTTATATTTCTTTGTGAAATTGCCCTTTCTAACCAATCTTTACCTTCTACTAATCTAGCTATCATCATGGATGCAATTGTATCACCTGATGAATTTAACATTGTAGCAGGTGGATCTACCAAAAATCCAATAGTTGCAATAACTGGAAATGCCTCTTGAGGAAAACCGAATAGAGATACTATTAACATTTCTCCTACTAAACCACCACCTGGCGCTCCTGAAAGTACAAATGCACTAAGGATTGACACCACAATAGACATTAAATAAGTGTCAATACCAGTAAATGGCATATCAAATAATCCATACAAAAAGCTTATTTTTACAATAGATGAAATTACTGATCCATCCATATGCATAGTTGCTCCCATTGGTAAAACTATATCGCTGATATCATTAGGAACACCTATATTATCACAAGCTTGTTTGTTTACTGGAATAGTGGCAACAGAGCTTTGTGTGGCAAATGCTGTAATTGCTGGAGCCAATATATTTTTACGCATTTCTGTAATTCCTCTTTTACCTGCGGCAAAGTAAGAATAAATCGGAAAAAATACAATCATATAAAATATAACCAGCGGATAGTAAACTATTAATGTTCGTCCATAGTCACCAATAAGCTGCGGTCCAAATTCACCCACTAAATTTGCAAAATACGCTCCCAATCCAATAGGTGCAATCTTCATAATCATATCTACCATTTTCATAACAATATCATTTAAATTGTTTAAAAATTTTCCAACTGGACTTTCGTTTCCGCCATTTAAACTAACAGCAAGTCCAAACATTATTGAAAATACAATTAACGGTAACATATTTCGTCTACTTAATATCTCAGGAAAGTCAGAAACAGTTAAAGAACTTACGAGAAGCTCTGCTCCACTTTTAACTTCTCCCATTTCAGAAGCTTCTAATACCATTTTTGTTCCTGTATTTGGTGGAAATATATTTACCGTCAATAATACTATTACCGCAGCAATAATTCCTGTTACAATGAAAATTAAAATTGTATTTCCTAAAATTTTTCCTAATCTCTTCATATCAGCCATATTTCCAACTGCTGTTGAAATTGACACGAATACCAACGGAACTACAATAGTGAACATTAAATTTAAAAATATATCTCCTATTGGTTTCAATACTTGAGCTTTTTCACCTGCAAACACTCCAATTAAAATACCGATTGCGATACCTCCCAGCAGAATAAAAGGGAACAAATCAACTTTTTTCTTACTCGTACTCATAATTTCCTCCTTTGTTGTTTCCGTCATTTACTGTTAACGTTGTTAATTATGATAAGATTATATATTCATAAGTCATTTATGTCAAGGTTTTCCTATGTAATTTAATCCATATAAAAAATGAGTCCATCTATTAAATTTGGACTCAATTTAAATTACTAAATTATTTTTTATCCTAATTTTATTTTAATCTTAGCTAAGAAATCTTCTTCTTCCAATTGAACCAATAATTTTCTTAACTTTTCTTTTAAGTCTTTATCATTAGAATTTACTTCTATCTTAGGATATTCCCTAATACAATCTGTATAAACTTTTTCGCCGTTTAATATCTTGGAATTCATTTCTCCACAAGTCATTCCGCAAAGTCTACATCCCATTTCATCTTTATAACCTATTGTAGGATGGACTTTTTCTATTACATAATCTACAAGTTCTACGATATCATCATGAGTTCTAAAGGTTTTAATCCCATTTATTTCTTTTGTTTTATCGGCAATTTTTCCAGAAATGGCAAATGTAGTATTTCCGATTATCATTTCAGTATTTTCTTCGGTAAAGCCTGTTACTATTCTAGGTAATGGCTCATTTTTTCCGCCTTCGATAATTAAAAAGTCAAAATCGTAATTTTCTATTAATTCATGTAATCGCATTCTATATGGATAAATAATGGCTGTTTCTGCTTTGGACCAAGTACTTACTTGCTTTGCACCAGCCATTTTATGGCGATGGGTATTTTTCCCTTTGGTGTCTATGGTAAAACACTGGGCGTCATCATATTGATGAGTAGAGCAACTTTCCTTATGGCGAATTTCACAATCTCTACCACAGCCGATGGACTTTACTGTTCCAACAGAATATCCTCTCAAAGTCAATTCTCGAACTAATTCTTCTACAACTGTAGTTTTTCCTGAAGTGCTCACGCCTGTTACCGAAAAAACTCTCATAGGCAAATTAATTGCTTTATTCAATAGATTTTACCTCCTCATCATCAATTCTTTCTACATAAACTTTTTTTGAAATTAGAACACTAATTTGTAGTAAAGCTACCATTGGAATAGCCATCATCATTTGTGATACTACATCTGGGGGAGTTATTATAGCTGCAATAATAAAAATAATTACAATAATGTGCTTACTGTATTCTTTTAATGTATCAGGAGTAATAAGGCCCAATTTTGTAGCAACATAAGTAAAAGAAGGTATATTGAATACTATGCCCATGGCTAATAACATAGATAAAATAAAACTTATATAGGATTTTACAGAAATCATAGGTGAGACTTCTGCAATGGCTATTCTAGTAAAAAATATCAAAGATGTAGGTACTACAACTTTGTATGCAAAAAACACACCTAGAATGAAGAATAAAAATCCTAATCCCAAGGCAACCTTCACAAGTCTCTTTTCATTTGAATAAAGCCCTTCTGATACAAAGGACCATATATGATAAATAGTCAAGGGCGAACATATAACTACAGCTAATATTAAAGCTATCTCCACATATACAATCATTATTTCTGATGGTTCAATAAATATTAAATGCATTTTGGGATTTAGTTTCATTAATAGTTTTAAAATAGCCCCTGATTGAGAAAATGCCAGGAGCGTCACAATTAAGTGAGCTACTAGCACTATAATCAATCGCTTCCTAAATTCTTCTAAATGGTCTACAAAGGGCATATCACTTTTAGAATTCAATATTGTCCCCTTTATTTAATAAATTTTAATTTTCAGTTTTGTCATTTGTTGTTGCTGTATTGTTAATAGTTGGAGCATTCTCTGTAGTAGGTTGCTCTGTTGGCGTAACCGTTTGATTAATAGTTTTGTCTAATTCTTCTTGACCCTTTTTAAATTCTTTTACCGCCTCGCCCATTCCTCTGGCCAATTCAGGCAATTTTTTAGGTCCAAATAAAACCAATACTATTACTAGGATTACTAATAATTCCATAATTCCAATTCTTCCCATTAAATCCCTCTTTCTATTGTTGTTTTTTCCACTCTACTTCTATTTCTTCGCAGAGGGCTTGTGCATATTTTTCACTCATATACTCAGATGAATAAAGGCATACGCCACCATTTGATGCAGTGACTGTACCTATATCTGAGTATCTATTATCCAATTTCATTCTGGCAATTGCACCTAAAATTTCATCTTCTGAATAATTATATGGGATATCTTTCAGTGCTGAAATTTGTAGTGGTCTAGGATAAATTTTACAATCTCTTCTAGTCCTTTGTGCTATTGCTTCTAGAATATCTTTCTCTTTTAATAATACAGCAGTCGCTGCATATTGTCCAGTCCATAGAGTAGAGTCATATAGATATAAATCCTTTTTAGTTTCGATTATTTCTAAGTTTTCTAGTTCAATGAAATCTCCTGAATTTTGAAATAATACATCTATTTTTTCTTTATTTAGCCCTTCAGGAGGATTTAATTTCAATTCTGCCATGGAAACTATTTCTTCTAAATTGTTTTTTCTACGAATATAATTTATAAGAATCTCACTATCAGTTTTTTCTCTATCATATTCTGTAGCCACTTTTTCCATTGCTTCTTCAAAGGCTTTTATCGTTTTAACATCTAAATTCTCAATTAATTCTTCGGATTCTTCATCGTCTATATCTGAATACATATTAATATATTCTTTAATAACTTTTTCCTCTTCTTTTCTTGAATCGAATTTCTTATTTAGTATATCATCTTTTTTCATTTTGTCACCTAATTATGGCGAGGATTTTTCACCCTCGCCTTATTTTTATGCTGGTAATAAATTCTTACTAGCTAAATCCTCAGCAACATCTCCTAAGCCGAATCTTTCTAGCGTTGCTCTAGTAGGAGATCCAGTTACTTCGTCCCAACCCATTTCCCTATATATTAAGGTAAGAGCATTCTCCATATCTTCTCTGTCCATTTTAACAGTTCCTTCGCTAAATGCTGGAATATCAGGATCTATATCGTAAATCCAATCGTTAAATCTGTCATGTTCATTTCTCATATCCATAGTATTAAGACCTAGGACTTGAGTAGCTCTTAAAAGTTGTAGTCCTCTTTCAGCTGCAAAATCTAACTCTTCCATTGTCCACTCTTCACCTGTTATTGCTGACATGTATTGAGCTTCTACTGTTAAATCTCCCACATAACCACGTTCCTTCATAGGTGATAAGGTCATTGGCCATACCCAATTGCAAAGTGTAAATGAGTCGTGCAACCATTGACGAACTACACCAAATTTTGCAAATTTTGCTTTTGATTGATTCATCGGTGTATAAGCTTTTGGTTTATCTAAAGCTCCTTGTCCAAAGTAATTTTCGATTATAGGATTTAACACATCATAAGGAAGTCCACTGCCCCAAATATTTACAATTGTATGAGTCATGCAATCTCTGTTGTAGAAAATATTTGTCAAAGCACCTACTTGAGCAGCACATTCATTTCCATGATGCCTAGACCAACCTAATGGTGATACTATTGACATTTCTTGGGCATTTAAATATTCATCTCCCAATAGGTCCTTGTATCTTTCGCTAATATAATATGCCCCTTCTCCTAGATTGGATATTTCTCCTCTTTTTTCTGCTATTCGATATTGAATATCCCTAATAAATCCAGGGTCTCCAGCTTCATATAAATCCCATGGTAGATCGTCGTATTCTTCTTTAGAAAGAATTTTTTCCATAATTCCGTATTTGATAAAGTACTTTATTGTATTAGGAAGTTCTCCATAATTTTCCCAAAGTCCCAAGTCATCAGCTGTACTAAAAGCAGCATAATTTGCTAAAAAAGTTCCATCTCCTGCTTCCTTGTAATCCTTTGGGATTGGAAGAATGGAAGCGTATTCGAAATTAGGCATACATGTATTTGCAGCTACTGGTGCATAGCCTTCTTCTTCCATAAATGGAATATCTAATACGCCAAAGCATCTTACGGGACAGGAAGTACATCCACTCATTTTCACTGTATATTTTTCAGATAAAGGTCCAAAATCCTTATATGCCTTTTGACATCTATATCCAAATTTGTCAAGTTCTCCTGGAGGTGAATCACCCGTATCAATAGGCCCACCATCAGCTGCGCCCCAAGTTAACCCCGGTCTTCCCGTCCATCTACTACCTGGATCGTGATATTCTGCCCAAGGTCTTTCAGTTGATGGTACTACGTGGTTATTATTAGAACCCATTAACTCTTTCATGACATAGTTATTTAACTCAAATATTTTTTTAGAATCTGCTACTTTAACGGAACCAGTTCCATAAATTGTAATGGCTTTTAAGTTTTTAGAGCCCATTACTGCACCTGTTCCCGCACCACCACTATGGGATGTTGCATTAAGCATACAAGATTGGTTTACAAGATTTTCCCCAGCTTGTCCGATACAAGTTGTATTATATTCTTTACCTTCTATATCAGCTATCATCTTCGTAGCTTCTCTTGTAGTTTTTCCCCACATTGATGATGCGTCTTGTATGGATACTTCGTCATTTCTAATTTTAATATAGACCGGTGAAGTCGCTTTTCCCTCTACGATAATAGTATCGTATCCAGCCATCTTCATCATATATGCCATCTCGCCGCCCATATGAGCGTGAATAATCATATTGCCCTTTGTAAATGTAGACAAAGATGTTATGGTAGTTCTTCCAGAACAAGGTGCACTCGTTCCGGTATTTGGTCCTACTGAATAAACTAATTTATTTGCTTCATCATAAGGTTTGGTGCCTACTGGTACTTCTTCATACATAATTCTAGTACCTACGCCAGCTCCTCCTATGTAGTCGTTATATTTTGAAGAATCTTCGACATGAAAATCACCTGTCGTTAAGTTGATTCTTAATATTTTTCCTGTAAATCCTAGTGACATATTCTTCCTCCCTAATTATGAATTGTGTAATGCCGTAGCTACATCTTCCCATTTAGTCATGGCAATAGCTCCAGTTACGCAACCTTGGACACATGCTCCGCAGTTTATACATTTTGTTGCAAAATTTTCTTCATGGTCTATTCTAGGTAAATTCCAAGGACAAGCTTTTGTACAAGCTCCACAAGCAATACATTTTTCTTTATCCACTACTCTTGCGCCTGTTTTTTCATCTGCATAAATTGCACTTTCAGGACACGCATCTCCACACCATGGTTGAGCACATTGCTTACAAGTTATAGGTTCCCATCTATAGTTTCCATTAATTCCAGGATTGTGTTTGTAGTCTTCATTTATTTCTGTACCGTAATAATAATTATCTCTTAAATTTAGTCTGGAAATAAAGGGCATTATTTTGCCGTCGTTAAATAAATTGCAATTCATTTCACATCTATGACATCCTACACATTTATCTGCATTTACAACTAATAATCCAGTAGGAGTAGCCCAAGTGAAAATCTTACCATCTTTTATTTGCTGTTCTTCACATCCTAGCAAATTAAGTAAAGATGCAGAAATTGCCATTCCAGCTATACCTTTACCAGATATTTTTAAAAATTGTCTGCGAGTATATTCTTTATTGAATAGTTCGTCATTGATTTTATCTAATATATTTTTGTTAGACATAAAATCCACCTCTTTTTTACTTTTTCCTTTCAAATAATAATAAATTGCCAAGATTTTGTCAATTAAAAATAAGATAATAATTAATTACCTTGTGAGATTTGTTCCAAAATTATGGTTTTTATGATGCGTCAAAAATGATTTTGGACAAAAATAAATCCCATGTCTAGCATTTTTTGCATAACATGAGATTTATTTTATTTTTTTAGTCTATATTATTCCCGCAATCTGCCTGACCGCCTCGTAACATTTCGAGTCCGTGTTCTAAAAAGGGCAAAACTGCTTCTAAATTTTCTTTTATGGCCTTGGGACTTCCCGGGAAATTTATTATTAATGATTTTTTTCTGATTCCTGCTTGGGCTCTAGATAGATAAGCTCTGTTAGTTATATTTGCACTGTATGCTCTCATGGCTTCAGGAATTCCCGGTGTCATTTTATCACACACTTCTATAGTTACTTCTGGAGTAACATCCCTTGGAGAAAACCCTGTACCACCAGTGGTTAAAATCAAAGCTATTGATTCGTCCTCTGACATGGATATTAATTCTTTTTTTATTTCTTCTTTTTCATCTGGTACAATTGAAGATCTTACAACCTTAAATCCTACTTCTTCAATTAATTTATTTAAAAGTGGACCTCCTAAATCTTCTCTTTCTCCCTTAGAAGATCTATCTGAAATTGTAAGAATCCCTGCTAAATATCTTCTTTCCATATTACGCTCCAAAATAACAAATTGGATAATGGCACACTTTACAATTCATGCAAAGTCCACCTTCTCCTACTTCTACAAAATCAGCTTTTTCTAATTCTAAACCTGCAAATATTCTAGGTAAAAATACTTCAAGGCTAGTAACTGGTGCGTGAATAGACGCTCCTGGTACTCCAACTAAATAGGTATCTTCCAGCTTTCCAACTGTTAGCATATTTCCTGGTTGCATTGGGACTCCTTGGGTAATAATTTGTGCACCTGATTCTCTCATGGCAGTAGGCGTTAAATCATCTGGGTCTACACTCATTCCACCTGTAAAAATAACTAAATCAGCGCCTTGTTCCATAAATCCATCAAAAGCTTCTTTTATTTTTTCCAAATCATCTGGACATTTTATAAAACCTAAAATTTCCGGATTATATTTTTCAAGTTTTTTTCTTAATACATCTTCAAATCTATCTTTTATTCTTCCGTAGTATACTTCATCTCCTGTAATAATCGTACCTACTTTCAGTTTTCTAAACTCTTTTACTTCAAAAACTGGAAAAAAGTTATTTCCTACTGACTTTGCAACTTCTACTTCTGATCTATCAATAAAAAGAGGGATTATTCTAGCACCCACCAGTCTATCACCAGGTTTTACTTCTGTATATGAAGGTATCGTTGCCAGAGTGTATGAGCCGATAGAATTCAATTCCTTTAAACCTTCTCCGTCAATTACAAATAGTCCATCTATTTTACTCGTTAGGGATGTCTTCCCTTCAGAAGGAGAACTATACTCTATGTTATTTCCTAAAATTTCCGGAATCAATTCCATAATAGCATCTTCTTCGTGAACTTCATTTTCTTCTAGTTCCCCAACATATATGTGATCTTTTCCAATATTTTTTAAAATTTCTATATCTTCTTCTTGAATAATATGATTTCTTTTAAACATTACCCCTTTGAAACCATTTTCTAGTATCCCAGTAATATCATGAAGAAGTGGTTCGCCTATTGCGTCTTCAACTTTTATTCTTCTAATCATTTTATTTATCCTTTATGATTTTTATTTCATCATCTGGAAATATTTTTCCTTCTTTTTTTACTATGGCAAAAATCCCTTCTCTAGGCATAACACAATCTCCGGTGATTCTTCTAATTTCGCAACCGCCGTGACATTCCTTCCCAATTTGAGTAACTTCTAATTGAGTTTCTCCAACTTGTAACAAAGTTCCTATGGGAAGTTCATAAAGAGTCAAGCCTTCTGTCATAATATTTTCAGCAAAATCTCCAGAGCTTAAATTAGGCATGGCTTCTTTCATCTTATCTAAACTTTCTACACCTAAAAGACTTACTTGTCTATGCCAATTTCCAGCGTGGGCATCTCCAATTATTCCATGATCTATTTTTAATTCTACAAAGTTTACTGGTTTTTTCTTTGTGCCCTTTTCTTCACTAATACTTACAGATACTACTCTCATCTTTCCTCCCATTTATAGTCACCACTTACTCCACCGGTTTTTTCCATCAATTTTATTTCTTCAATAACAATATCCCTTTGAACAGCTTTACACATATCATAAATAGTTAAAGCTGCCATAGATACAGCCGTTAAAGCTTCCATTTCTACGCCTGTTTCCCCTTTAACTTTTACTGTAGCAATTATTTCTATAGTAAATTCTTCTTTATTTAAAATGAAATCAATATCTGCACCAGTTATGGAAATGGGATGGCACATAGGAATTAAATCCCAAGTCTTCTTTGCTCCCATAATTCCTGCAACTTGGGCCACGGATAAAACGTCTCCCTTTTTTATACCTTGATTTACAATTAGATTAAAAGTATTTTCGTTTAAAATTACCTTTCCTGAGGCTACTGCTACTCTTGTAGTTTTATCCTTTTCGCTAACATCTACCATTTTAGCTCTGCCCTTTTCATTTAAATGAGTAAGAGTTTTTCCTTTCATTCTAGCCTCCAATCCTATTCATACTTCTATCAGTTTCCGTATATCCTTCATCAAGATGATGGCTTTTAGGTTTTTCATAAATTGCCTGTTTCATTTTTTCATCTAGTTCTAAATCCGATAAATTATTTAAATCAATTTCGCCCTTTGAGTGAAGACAGGATTTCAGTTTTCCATCTGATGTTAAACGAATTCTATTGCACGCTTCGCAAAAACACGAACTCACTGGGCTTATAAGTCCCACTGTACCTTTGTATCCAGGAATTTTATAAGTTTTGGCAACTCCTTGAGTTCCATATTCTTCTAATTCAGGTACAAATTCTAAAACTTTGGTATTAGGAATAAATGCACTTTCATCCCAATTTCTTGTCTCGCCAATTCTCATAAGTTCAATAAATCGAACTTGTAAATCATTGTCTTTAGTGAGGTCTATTAGTTTCACTACATCTTCTTCATTAAATCCGCCAATTAATACGGAATTAATTTTGATTTTAAAGTCCAATTCAATAGCAGCTTTTATTCCTTCTAATGCATTTTCCAAATTGCCCCATCTGGTGATTTTTTTATACTTTTCAGCATCTAAAGTATCTATACTGAAATTTATTCTATTTACTCCTGCTGCTTTTAAGTCCTTTGCCATGTCTTTTAACAGTGAGCCATTAGTTGTAATACAAATTTCTTCAATCTCAGGAATTTTCCCAATTTCTTCACAAAGATGAACTATACCTTTTCTAACAAGGGGTTCGCCACCAGTGATGCGAATTTTTTTGATTCCAAATTTTGCAGCAGATTTTACAATTCTAACAATTTCTTCTAAGGAAATTATCTCATCATGGTCACACTTATCCACGCCTTTTTCTGGCATACAATATTCGCATCTATAATTGCATCTATCTGTTACTGAAATTCTCATATATGAAATCTCTCGATTGTATTGGTCTTTCATCATTCTCCTATACTCCCAAAAATGCTGCCTACTCTATAAGCTTTTAAAATAGTTCCAGCCTTTACTTCATAACTGCCCGCCGGAATTTCTGCGAAACAATCGCATTCAATAAAGGAAGATAATATTCCATTTCCTTGAAAAGATTTTTCAGCAAAATACACTTTCCCATTTATAAATTCCAAATACCCACGTAAGATTCTCACCCTAGGGGATTTCTTATTCACATCTTCTTTTAAAATTACGTCAATTGTTTTCGAAAATAGTTCTCGTCTTCCCAATAGTTTTTTCAAATATGGCAAGCATACTCTATACATCCCTAAAATAGCCGCTCCAGGATTTCCCGAAAGTCCAAGAATTGTTTTATTTTTATATCTTGATGCCACTATTGAGCCTCCTGGTTTCATGGCGGTTTTCCAAAATAGTACTTCACCACCTAAGTCTTGTAGAGTGGAAACTGCATAGTCATAATCTCCAACTGATGCACCACCTGTGGTTACTAAAATATCCACTTCATTAATAGACTCATCAATAAATTTTTTTATTTTTTCTTCTTCATCTGGGATTATGTCGTATATTTTTACTTCAAAGCCAAGATTTTGAAATATCCCTTTAAAGGTTATGGAATTTGTTTCAAAAATCTTACCTGGAGTGAGTTCCTCCTTCGAATTGAGCAGCTCACTTCCAGTTACTCCTATTCCAATTAAAGGTTTCTTATACACATTTACAAATTCAATACCTTGGGATGATATCTGACCTAAAACTCCAGGAGTCAATACATCTCCTTGTTCTACTAAAATGCTCCCTTTCTTAGTATCTTCTCCCGCTTTGATAATGTCCTTGTTAGGTTCTATTGGAGAAAATATTTTGACGTAGTTTTCG
>JAAYEN010000104.1 GCA_012728775.1 Tissierellia bacterium | reverse complement strand
TTTAACTCAATTCTCTCAGTTGTGTTTTTCTTATTTTTGAATGTTACGTAATTTCTGTTTTTACATTCTTGACAAGCAAGAGTAACTTTATCTGCCATAGGGCACCTCCTGTATCTTGATTATATTAAAATTTCTGGTAACTAAAATAGCATATAAATAGCTTAATGTCAATAAAAAAAGAGCTTCGCTCCCTTTCGAAAAGTTAATATAAATTCATCTAATATAAGATAACATAAATCTTTAAAGATATCAAGTGCTATTATTGATTTTTACAGTAGATTTGACAATATTTTTTGAATATTATTGCACTTAATCGTTTCCAGTTTTCCAGTTACAATTTTTTTATTATTTGTGATAATCTTTTTCTTAAAGGGTATTAAATGAAATAGCACAGTAATTGTATAAAATTTACGGAGGTTATAAATGGATTATAATATTTTAATTGGAGGCGCCGCAGGCCAAGGTATGGATACTGTTGCTTCTATGTTAACAAAAGTGTTACAAAGAAGTGGATATCATGTATTTACTACCTCTGATTATAGATCAAGAGTAAGAGGCGGGCATAATTTTTTCCAGATTCGTTTTTCTGACAAAGTTATATATAGCCCAGCAAGAGCTCTTGATGTTATATTTGCGCTAAACGAAGAAACCTTAGAGCTCCATATGCCAAGACTAAAACCAGATGGAGTTAGTTTTGCCGATTCTTCCATTGGAGGCCACGAAGATACAAAAAAATTAGACTTAATTAAGACAGCAAAGGAACTAGGTAATGAAAAAATGATTACAACCCTAGGCCTTGGTGTCATTATGGGTCGTTATGGTATTGACGTTGAATTTGGAAAAGCAATAATTGGAGAAACTTTTAAAGAAGCATTAAGAGAAATGAACTACGCAGCCTTAGAAAAAGGATATGCGCACTTGGAAGTCGATAGAGTTGAATTAGAATCTAAGGATACAATCTTGTTAGATGGAAATTCAGCAATAGGTTTAGGAGCAGTTGCTGCAGGTTGTAGATTTTATTGTGGCTACCCTATGACCCCATCATCAAGCCTACTGGGTTATATGGCATCTGCTGCAGAGGATTTAAACATAGTAGTGGATCAAGTAGAAGATGAAGTAGCTGCTTTGAATATGGCATTAGGTGCATCATACGCAGGTGTTCGTGCTATGACAGGTTCATCTGGTGGAGGTCTTGCACTTATGCAAGAAGCATTGTCTTTAGCTGGAATTATTGAAACTCCAATAGTTATTGCAAATGTACAAAGACCAGGACCGGCTACAGGACTTCCAACTGATACGGAACAAGCTGATTTAAGATTTTTAATCCACGGTGGACACGGAGAATTTCCTAGAAAAGTTATAGCGCCTAGAACAGTAGAAGACGCTTTTCATCAAACAGTCAGAGCGTTTAACACTGCTGAAAAGTATCAAATTCCTGTAATTTTAATGTCTGACAAGCATCTTGCAGATTCTGCTATGAATGTAGCACCTTTTGATTTAGAAAATATTGAAATCAACAGACATCTTGCAAATCCTGCAGATTATGAACCAGGAACTTATAAACGATATGCCATCACAAAAGACGGCGTAAGCCCAAGACTCATACCTGGAAGATCCAATGGAAATCTAGTAATGGTGGATTCAGATGAGCACAACGAATTCGGACGAATCGATGAAAGTGCTGAAAATAGAGTAAAAATGGCAGACAAAAGACACAGAAAATTTGACGGTATCATTGAAGATTCTGAAGATCCCTGGGAAATAGGTGTAGACGATTTTAATACTTTAATCGTATCTTGGGGTTCCACTTACGGCGTCATAAAAGAAGCTGTGGAAATTTTAAATGAAAGAGGACATAAAATCAAAGCACTTTCTTATGCGGATGTGTTCCCTCTTCCACTAGAAGTATTTAATAAGTATCACGAAAAGGCAGACAAGTATATTGTAATAGAAATGAATATGGATGGTCAATTTGAAGGACTCATTAGACAAGAGGCTCTTGTAAAAGCTGATCACATAATTAAAAAATATGATGGTAGAACTTTCTATCTGGAAGAACTTGTAGAAAGAATCGAGGAGGCACTATGAATAACTACGAATTTCAAATAACAAAAGAAACAGCTTGGTGTCCAGGATGTGGTAATTTTGGAATTAGGTCTGCACTAAAACAGGCTTTAGATGAACTAGATATAGATCAAAATGATGTGGTGATTTCTGCTGGAATTGGACAAGCTGGAAAAATGCCCCAATATATCGACGTAAATGCATTCGCAGGTCTTCACGGTAGAAGTATCCCCGTTGGCATAGGAATTAAACTTGCAAATCATGGGTTTAAAGTTATTACCGAAGGTGGAGATGGAGATGGCTATGGAGAAGGTGGCAATCACTTGATTCACGCTATAAGAAGAAATATCGACATCACTCAAATAGTCCATGACAATCAAGTCTACGGTTTAACAAAAGGACAGGCATCGCCCACTACAGAACCTAAACAGGTTCAAACATACGCTAGTGAGGGTGCAAAGAACAATAAAATATATCCATTAGCTATGGCTTTAACTTTGGGTGCTGGATTTGTAGCAAGGGGATTTTCTGGAGATCAAGAACAGCTAAAAGAAATCTTAAAAGCTGCAATTAATTTCAAAGGATATGCTCTAGTCGATATTTTACAACCTTGTGTAGTTTGGAATAAAGTAAATACTTTCGCATGGTACAAGGAAAGAGCAAAACCTGTAGGAGAAGATTACGACCCTACGGACTACGAAGCAGCATACAAAAAGGCTATGACATGGGGAGATGAAATTCCTACTGGCATTTTGTATAGCGTAGAGTACGAAACCTATGAAGAAAAATTTAAATTCCTATTAGATAATCCTCCATTAGTGGATCAAAAATTAGATCCAAGGGATGCGAAAGTTTTAATGGATAAACTTAGATAGAGTACACTTTATCTAACAAATTTAGTATATTTGATTATGATTTAAAAATTGGTGATTAATGTGAATGAATTTTTTATGAGGGAAGCTCTTATTGAGGCTGAAAAATCCTTTGAATTAAATGAAGTACCTGTTGGTTGTGTTATTGTTCATAATGGAATAGTAATTGGTCGTGGTTTTAACTTAAAGGAAACTATGAAAGATGCGACTTATCACGCTGAAATAATTGCCCTACAGAATGCTCAAGAAAGCTTAAATCATTGGTGGCTTGAAGATTGTGATGTATATGTGACTTTGGAGCCTTGTGCTATGTGTGCTGGAGCTATGCTGAATTCCAGAATAAGAAAACTGTATGTAGGTGCTCGCGACCTTCGTATGGGAGCTGTAGGTTCTGCCATTGACTTATCAAATGTAGAAGGATTTAATCATCAATTTAAAGTAGAGTTTGGAATATTAGAACTTGAATGTAGCCAATTGATATCTGAATTTTTTAAAAATCTAAGAAATAAAAAGAGAAGATAAAAGATAAATCTTCAAATTCAATCCCCCAAATCTATAAAAAGGATTTGGGGGATTTTTAGTTTTAAAAACATATATATTAAATTTTAAATTTTTTCAAAAGTATTATCATAATATATAGTTGTCGCAATCATAAAAAGTGAACTGGTTGCAATTATTGAGGTTAATCCTAATAAGAACAAAAGAAATATTAATACAAACCCTCCTCCATATATCAGACTTGGAACAAATATAAACACGATTATTATAGAAAGCACAATTGGTATAATCATCACCATCAGCCATAACAAGGCAAGATTTAATTTATGTCCTTTCGTAAGTTCATAGGACAATTTTAAATATTCAATTGGTTCCATATCTGGATAATCTTCTAATAAAAAATAAACAAATAATAGTGCAAAGTACAAAATTATTCCAATAATCCAACCGATTATAGGAATCAAGCCAAGGAGCTTTACGATTGCCGTATACAATGCAGCTACTGGAATTAATATAGGGTAATAATGAGTAATTTTATCTTTAATTTCTCCAACTCCATAAGTATAACCTCTGATTAAATCCAATATTGCCATGAAATTAGCGCCTATTAAAAGATTGATTATAGTATCTTTTAAAAAACTATATAAAAAACTTATCAGACTATCTCCTCGCGTTCTTGTAAAACTCATTAAGTTTCTACTGTTTAAACTCCTTAATGGATTTTCTAAGATTTCAAGACTATCTCCAGATCTTATTGATCCTAGAATTCCGGTTATTATAGCAAATACAATTATAACAATTATAAAATCTTTTAAGTGTCTAAAAAATGTTGTAATTGCTTTTTTGATTATTTCTGTGCTACTCATAGATGCCCCCTTTAAAAATAATTATAAATTATCTATTAACGAATATTACATAATGTATTTACCCTTTTACTTTGAGATTAAAAAGGCACTCCCTTTGGAATGCCTTATTAATCATTAGTTGTTTTTATTTGTTAGCATTTGCAAATGCTTTATTCATTACTTCTTGATAGCCTTCAACTGTAATAGTAACAGATGTAGCTAATTCTGGAAGATCAGGAACGTGTTGATGATTCTCATCTCTAACTTTTACAGGGATACCTTGAATTTCTTCATTAGTTTTTCCTACTGTAAATTCTTCCCAAACTGCCATTTGTTCAAACCATTCTTTACCAATTTCTGATGCTTTAGTCATACCATATTCTTCTTTTAATTCTTTTTTAGATTTGATATCTCCAAATCTTTCTACGATTTTACCTTCAGCGTCTACATCTACTTTAACTTGTACTACGTCTATGATGTTTACAACTACTTTGTCTTCATCGTCTAGTCCTAGAGCGTTCATATATGTGTCGATTTGAATTCTAGCTGGTGTGTCGTCTTTTGCTTCAGTGCCTTTTGCACCAGTTTTTAATCCAAGACCTAATTTAGTAGCGCCTTCTGCGTCAACTGCATTGTCCCAAGCTTCTTTAACTACTTGTACATAGTTTCCAATGTCCATAGTTGTAGATGTTAACATATCTGCAACGTCTGGTGTGTTTGGATGGAATTCATCTAGTGGTTTTGTAGGAATGTTTACAACTTCTTCTGCTGTCATGCCTACAATGTATTCTAAGAATGCGTACATTTGCTCGTCGTATTCTTTTCCGATTGGAGATGCTTTTAGCATTCCATATTCAGGTCCTAATTCAAGTTTTGACTTGTATTCTGTTCCTTCTGGAATATCTGCATTTTTGTTGTCTTCTGTGAAGTTAACTCTTGTTTGAGCAACGTCTATTTTAGCCTCTACGATTTTACCGTCAGCGTCAAATGCAATTGCAGCAACTGTCACGTCAGCTTGTGCTAATGCAGCTTTTTCTCCAGCGTCTTTTGAGCTGTTTGTTGAAGATAGATTTCCAAGACCGATTTTTGCAATTGGTCCTACTTCTACGTTTTCAGGTCTAACTGTTTCTACCGATGGAACGTATTCTTCTTCAACTTCTTCTTCTGGTTCTTCAGTTGTTTCTTCAGCTGTTTCCACTGGAGTTTCTTCCACTTTTTCCTCAGCTGGTTTTTTATCTTGGTTACAAGCTACAAATACTGTTAACATCATAACCACAACTAATAATAATGATAATTTTCTTCTCATTGTTACCCTCCATTTGTTTTTATCGTAATCATATTAACAAAAATTTACATTTGTGTCAATGCTTGTTAATAAACTTTCACTAATATTTCCTTTATATTTACTGAAATTGTATGAGATATAAAAATGAAGTCTAAGATACTTGTTAATATCTTGACTTCATTTTAATTTCTATTCTTCTTCTGTTCCACCTATTGGTTTCATAGTTGGGAAGAATAATATATCTCTTATACTTGGTTGATTTGTATATAGCATTATCATTCTATC
>JAAYEN010000008.1 GCA_012728775.1 Tissierellia bacterium | reverse complement strand
TTAATAGGAACGATGTTATTAGGACCATCATCAGGATTTTTAATCGGCATGGTGACACCAGTTTTATCCAGTGTCCTTACAGGAATGCCACCTACATTTCCTATGCTACCAATTATGTTTTTTGAGTTAGCAGTATATGGATTGGTTGGAGGATACCTGTACAAAACTTCAAAACAAAACATAGTAGTATCACTAATAGGAGCTATGATAACAGGAAGAGTCGCAGCAGGAATAGTAGTATTTTTTCTAGGCCAATTCTTCGGATTCCAAGGTCCAGGACCAGTACCCTTTATCCAAGGAGCAATAGTAACGGGACTACCAGGAATAGTTATCCAACTTGTGGTAGTACCATTGACAGTGAAATTGCTAGAGAAAAATGTAAATTTATAATAAGTATGTAATGCGGCTCAGAGAGCCGCTTTTTATTTGAAATTAATATTCTTCATTTTATCTTGGATAAACTATAACCAAAGCTTTAAAAACATTCCCAGTATAATCAAATGTTATCTCCCCATCATATTTTTTTAATATGCTTTCGATATTTCTAATTCCCATGCCGTGATACTCTTTGTTTTCTTTTCTCGTCAAAAATCTATTCCCATCCTTTTTAACTACTCCATCAAAAGTATTTTCAATTTCAATTATGAGTACACCTTTAACTATTCTAATATCTGCCTTGATCCATTTTTGGCTGACTTTTAAAGTAGCTTCGATGGCATTATCTAATAGAATTCCAGCCATTACGGCTAGGTCCATATTGTTTACAAAAGCCTTTTCCATAGGGCTGATTTCGTATTCAAACTCTATATCCAAATCATCACATTTAATCATTTTAATATTTATTATGCTATCCAGTTCAGTAATTCCCGAGGATTTTAAAACTCTTTTGGAAGAAAACTCTGCCATAATATCTTGGATATATTCAGACGCTTGGTCAATATTTTCATCCTTTACCATAAAAGCTATAGGCGTCAATTTATTTTTCAAATCGTGCTCAAGTCTTCTCAATTCGTCAGCAGACTTTTCAATATTTTCACTTTGAGTTCTTATAAGTTCGTATTGTTTTTCAAGAGAAATAGCGTTAGATTTTTCTTCAAAAAGATTTAGAATGTCATCGTACATTGAGAAGATTATATAATTAATCATTATGATAATAATTAAGGTAAAAGAAATATTTATTTTTGCTAAATCGTAATTTGATAAGAGGAAAGTAGTTAAAATAGCACTTAAAAATATGATTAAGGGTAAAACAAAATAATATTTTGATGGCAGTTCAATATTTATTTTTTTGGAAAAAAATGAATAAATAGAAATTGAAACGCCAAGGGTCGCAAACTTTATAATAGATATTAAGGTAATAGTATCATACTTTACTTTCTCGAAATAATTCAAATCACCTTTAACAAGCATAGCGCCTATAGCATTTTCTACTACAATAAATATTGCAAAAATCAAAACAGCAGTAGAAATATTCTTAATTAAAGAATTGCTATGAAGAAATGCTACTCCAATAAGACCTAAGATAAAGCTTAAAGACATTATATAGGGCAATCCAATATAAAGATAAGTAAAAGTTATAATAAAATAAAAAAGTGCATAAGAAATACCTATTAATACTTTTGATTTTTTGGACTTTCCTAAAAAAGTAATATTCAAAATATATGCAGATATAACAGATACTATATTTAAAACAGCTTTTAAAATTAATTCAATATTATCCATAAGACCTCATTTTTAATATAGCATCCTCCACTTGACTACAATATTTTCTACCGATGGGAAGCTCTATGCCATTAGAAAGAATTATATTATTTCTTGTAATAGAAGTAACTTTGTCGAAGTTTACTATATAAGACTTGTGTATTCTAATAAAAATATTACGATTAAATTCCTCGCTTAATTCGGAGAAAGTTCCATAGAAAGAATCGGTGTTTTTCTCAGAATAAATATTAATTTTTTTACCTTCGCTTTCGAAATAAAATATTTCATTTAGAGGAACTAGGTGAGAAGTGCCACCACTCTTATATTGGAATTTAAAACTTAAAGCATCTAATCGTTTAAGAAAAACCTCAAAGCTTTTTATAATATCTGAATTAACAAAAGGTTTTGAAATAAATGAAATAGGCTGAAATTCCAATAGATCTCTAAAATACTTATCAGATCCAGAAATAAAAATAATTTCTATGACACAATCTTTCTTAATATTTCTAATGAAATTGGCAAGATCAATTCCACTTTTTTCAGGAAACTCTATATCCAGGAAAATCAAGTCAATGGAATTGCCATTTAGTAAATGTTCTTCGACAGATTCGGTATCAATAAATTGTAAAATATCTAAATCCAAATTATTTAAATCACCATAATTTTCTAATATGTCCTCTATCTTGTCGGCAATGGCAGATATATCATCGCAAATTGCTATTTTCAAAACTCTCACCTCTTGTATAAAACTTGTGCAGTTAGCAAAAGAACCAAGCACAATAAATATGAAAAAAATAAACTCATTAAGAAGTTTATCATATCTAAATAATATAGTAAAACGACCAAACTAGACCAGAAAATTAGTAATTTATTTATTCTTTTTTTAAGATTGAGTTTTGCTTTTGGACTTAATCTCTTTGAGGGAGAATCTATTGGTGCTACTAACCATATATAAATACTTATGGATAATATAATAAGTATAGCCAAAAAATTATTTATAGAAAGATATTTTATAAAAAACGGCATCAAAGCTATGCTAATATACGAAACCGCAAAACAGAATTTGCTTGAAGCAAAATGAAATCCGCCGATATTCACTCTAAAAGACATAGCACAAATTAAAAAAATCAGAGACTCAAAAACTAAACGGTTGATAAATCCTGAAATAAGTATAACAACTAAAGCCACGAGATATCCAAGTAAGATAAAAAACCCATAATTATAAATAGATTTTTTATCCTCGCTAAGATATCCCGTTTCTATAAGTTTATTAATAGTTTTATAATTATCCTTGTACAATTATAATACCATTAATCATCTAATTGACTTAGGATTTTTATTTGACAATCTTCTTCCGGCTGAAAAAATAATCCAATACATGCACTATTTGCCGTAAATTTTGCTAATTCAAATAATAAACTTCCTATAAGAATTCCTAAATACTTTTTCATAAACTAATCCCCCTTGTTTTTATTTTAATTATATATTAAAAACAGGTCAAAAATAATCAAATGGAACAAACGACATAAAAATGGGCATGAACGACATAGATTTTAAAAATGTTGTTTGTTCCATTTTTAGGTTGTTTATGGCAAGTGGGGAATTTTTGGAATTTTATGGTGTATGATTAGTTTGATTAAAATAATAGGAGTTATAATAATAGGTAAGTTTATTTCTTTATTTATTTAATTATTCTGGAGGTAGATATGAAAAGAATTATAATTCTTACATTGTTAATTTTGCTATCAATTCCCAACGTTATTTTAGCATCTAATTGTACAGTCAGTATGTCTGAAAAAATATTTTTTTATGATTTAGATGATATATCTAAATATCTATCAAAAAGAGGACTTGTAGATGCATATTATTCACCTAGTGGTAGTGCAATTATTCATTATTACATAGGACCGTCTTCTATTGATTCGAGTGCAGTAGCATGGACATGGAGAGAATATCCTATTGTTAATAAACCTTCATCTGATTATTATGATGTAATTAGATACTACGAAAATTAGTTTACTTAAATAATAATTACATTCCAGACTACAAGTTATAATTATTAGTCTGGAATGTAAAATATAATGGTATTCTCAAGCTAAAGCTCTAAGGAGATTTTATGGAATTAATAATATTATTTTCAATAGCTTTTTACATAATAATAAAAACAAGTTTTTTAGCTAATATTACCGGGAAGTCTAGAAAGACAATCGAAAAAAGAATATATATTTTATCAATCATTGGAATTGCAATTTGGATTTATTTAGGGTGGAAGTTTTTCTATAATGCTTCACGAAATTGGGATTTAATACAAGCAAACATGGAACTTAAAATAATATATCCATTTTTTACTCAATTGAATAATTTATTTTTAAAGTTATATGAAAGTGAAAATAAAAACGCAGCAAAAATAGCAATATTAACAGATTATTACTTAAATTATTTATTAAGTTTTATACTATTATATTTTTCAATATGGAATCTAAATCGAAAGAGCTAACATAAAAAAGGATTTTTAGTTTTTGTATAATCTTTATTATTGATAACCATATTGGTATTCCGTGATTTATAAATGTAATAAACGTCGTAAAAATGGGCATGAACGACATAGATTTTTAAAAAAAATGTTGTTTGTTCTATTTTTTAGGTTGTTTGTAGCAAATGGAAATTTTTTGGGATTTTTTGGTGTAAGGTTATTTTTATATAGATGAATATTTAGATTTTATCTTGTATAATACTATTAAACAATAATTAGGAGTGGATTTTATGGATAAGAAAACTAAGGCAACGGCATTTGACGTTCCGACATCACCGCAGGTGATGCTGACAATAAACAATGTAATTTTCCGATAAATATTGCATCGGTAAACCCTGTATAATTTGAAAATTGTATTCCATTCCTCCAAAGTCGTGAACATTTTGAAGATGATATGCTGAATTCCATTCATTTAAATGGCGGTCTCATGAAATAATCCCACGAACGCTGGTGCCGCACTGATGTTTAAACATTCATCTATAATCACTACAATAAACTAATATCTTTATCTCAACTAACCCGCGTTTGTGGGAACTGTTACGACTTTTCCGTCATGGACAATTTGCAAATTATTACGGGAATCTTTACCTTATGCAATATTTTATCTCCAATCTGTATAAATTTCGCCGTAGGCTAACTATTAATTTTCAATTCTAAACTACTATCTGCTTTTCGCCGTATGGCAATTACTAATTACTAGTTATAACTTACTAATTAACTTGACGTTCCGACATTATCTAAGATAATACTGACGGTTCAACATGCCAAACAACGGTACGCATGGGAATGCGAACCCTACAAATAACGTCTGACAAATTCAAGGTGCTTAACACGGAAGGTCTTCAAGCCCTTCCCTACAGCTTCGCCAATGCTTGACGTTTTCTATTAATTTTACCTAGTTATTATCTAATTTTGTTGTTCCTTCGCATACCGTATTCACCTTTAATCTATAACAATTATGCCGAACTTACGTCTAAATCTATAAAAAAATAGAGAATTCTTAAAAATGTTGTTTATTCCATTTTTTAGGTTGTTTGTGGCAAGTGGGAAATTTTTTGGAATTTTATGGTGTATGATTAGTTTTATAAAAAGAGAGGT